>CANNCS010000007.1 GCA_947503115.1 uncultured Marivita sp. | reverse complement strand
GCCATGGAATCAGAGCGCGGGCGAGCTGGGAACCTCAGAAATCCCTAATGAGTCAGAAGCCAGCCCCTTTGGTATAAGTGCTGACTTCAAAACCCACATTCGCCAAAGCTTCGGCGACCGTGGCCGCATCGCGGGCCGCATTGGCAAGAGGTGCCACCTGATAGCTGCTGTTGCCGATCACGGCGGCCTGCAAGCGCTCTGCGGTTGCCTGACCACCGGACAAGCACAATGCAGCGACTCCCGCTAATAGAAATCTGGATTGCATTAAACTAATCTCCGCAAAAAATCGCATGCCAGTCGAAACTGCTGCTCCAAATAGAGCAAGCCTGCTGAGAGTGTGCGAAAACAATGCTTTCAGGTCAAACATCTTCGCTGAATATCGCAACAATACAGGAACCAATGCTTTGGCCTGCCAATCCCTCAGACCCAGAAACGGGCTAAGATGCAGAAAACCTTGGACTGAATTTCGGGGTGGGACGGACATACCGCGAAACGACACTTTGCGGTCTGGTCTCTGGCAGCCAGTGAAGCCGTCCGATCGGGCCAACACCCCACGGGTTTAGGGAGTTGGATTATTCTTTAGTGGTTGCTTTGGTAACTAGGTTCGTTGTGCAGCTTTGTCCGGCAGAGATTGATTTAGGAATCGAGCCACGACAGCTTTCAGGCATTCTGTTTCTGCTCAATCATGGCGCTGATGACAGCAGACCGGGTCTGAACGGCACCGGTTTGCAGGTATTCCATAGCTCTCAATGCGGCCTCATGGGCCTCGACGGATGAACCACCAACGCAATCCTCAACGACGCGACAGAAATAGTCCGACTGATGCCCATCGACGAAGGTGTAATGCACACAGACATCCGTAAGCCCGCCACACAGGATCAGCGTATCGACTTTGAGGCCGCGTAGAAGGATTTCAAAATCGGTGCCGAAGAAAGCAGAGTAGCGCCGCTTTGGGATCAGATAGTCGCCATTGCGAAATCCCATTTCTTCCTTGGCGACCTCTGTGCGAGGATCGCCGTCGAGGCAATGCACATCCTCGTCACCATCCAGTTCACGGCCGAAGTCGATCAGATCGGGGCGGTGAACTTCCTGAATGAAGATCACTGGTATGCGCGCATCGTGGGCGGCATCGACCAGACCGCGAGCGGCGCTCATGCGGTCCTTGTACCCCGGCATATTGTCGATAGAGCGCACTTCGCTGTCATCGATAAAGGTGCTTTTCTGAATGTCGATCACAATCAAGGCGGCCCTGCCCTCGATCAGCTTTCGGGCCTGTTTTGGCTTCGACGTCATCTGGTCCATCCTTTTGGCAGATAGCCATGGTTCACTCGGCGATTGCTATCCCAATCTTGCCCAAATGCGACTTTTGTAGAAACGCCGTTTGGGCGTTACGCAATTCGTGGAGCGGGTACGTTTCCGCGACAACGGGCCTGATTTCGCCCCGTTCGATATAGCTGACAAGATCGGCGAAAACACTTGGCTTCTGACGGGTACTACCAATCAACGTCAAGTCTTTAAGGTAAAGCGTACGCAAATCCAGTTCGACGATCGGCCCTGCAATGGCCCCCGACGTTACATAGCGCCCACGAGGTCGCAGCGCGTCCAGAAGACGCGGCCAACTGGTGCCGCCGACAAGGTCCAGCACGACATCGAACCCGTCAGGTTCGGGCGTGAAATCGCGGGTCAAAGCGGCGTCCGCGCCAAGGGCCGTAAGCGCCTCGGTCTTGGTTGGGCTGGTCACGGCAGTAACATGCGCGCCGCGCCGCTTGGCAAGTTGGACCGCGGCCGAACCGACGCCACCAGAAGCGCCCGTAATCAGCACACGCTCTGCGCCAAGCGCTGCGCGCTGGATCATGCCTTCGGCGGTAGAAAACGCGCAGGGAAAGGACGCCAGTTCGACGTCAGAGAGAGAGCTTTCGACGCGGAATGCGTGCTCGGAACCAACCGTGGCGTATTCAGCAAATCCCCCGTCGCGTTCCGACCCGAAGGTGACCAGCGCGTCAGCATCGCCCTCTGCGGGCCTGTACATCGGACACACCAGAACCCGTTCCCCCACACGGGCTTCATCAACGCCAATGCCCACTGCCACGATCTCGCCGCAGCAATCGGCACCTTGGATACGCGGAAAATCAAGCGCGCCAGACCAAGCCCCGTCAGCATCGGACGCGCCGTCATAGCCTGTGGATGCAGCAGAGTTGGTGTCGCCACGCACGGCCTTGGAATACCAGCCCGTACGTGTGTTGATGTCCGTGTTGTTCACGGCTGACGCTCCGACACGGATTAGCACCTCACCCGCTGCGGGATGTGGTACGGCAACGTCTTGACGCCACTCCAGCTTATCCAGCCCGCCATGTCCGGTCAGCACCACAGCGTTCATCGTTTCGGGAGGGATCATTGTGAGTGCTCCTAGGTAGAGGGTTTGTTCTACTTGCGTGGGTAGAGCAGTTATTCTACATCGTCAAGCATGTCAGAAATGATGCAGAAAATCTCGGCAGGACTGGAACGTAGTTTCGCCGCGCGCGGCTTTGCCGAACCTAGCGTCGTGGCCCTACGCGACGCGGCTGGTGTTAGCCTACGCACGCTCTATAAGTACACGCCCTCGCGGGGGGACATGGTTTTGGCCGCGTTGGAATACCGGCATCAACGCTATCTGACCCACGTTTTCGATGATCTGCCTACTCCGCCAGACCATGCGCTCGACGCGATCCTGTCCCGTCTTGAGGACTGGATGAACACCGAGGCAACGCATGGCTGTCTATTTCACGCGGCCGTAGCCGCCGATCCCGGAAACTCCGAGCTGCGTGCACTGCTGACCCGTCACAAGACAGAGGTCGCGCAACGGGCCTCGGCGGCGTGCCAGCTGCCGGAACCCGTGCTTTTTGTCCTTATCGAAGGCCTGATTCAGGCTTGGCCATTGCAGAAAGACTTGGCAGTTGATGCGGCTCGACGGCTTGCGAAAGGATTACGACGTTCGCAAGCGTGAAATGTCAGTGCACACCGTTACGCGGCCGCCAGACAATCAAACACCTTCATAAGGGCAGAACGCCTTGCGTCCAACCGAAGCCCCCATGTCAGCCGCTGGTCATTCCGGCCAGCATTGCACCAAGCGCAACAATATGGATCAGCATGATCGCGCGATCATTCCAAAGAACACCAACGGCGAACCAGCCAAGGACGCCAACAAGAAAAAGATAAAGGTTCCAGGGCGTCCAGCCGAATGCGGTCGCCGTGTAGCCCATGATCTGGATAATCGACGCGACCCATTTGACGATGAAGGCAATGCGGTCCTTTGCAGGTGATGGCACCACCGTACTAGACGCCACGGAGACTGTCCCCCGCCATCTGGCGGGCCGCGTCGGAGCCTTTGGCGCGGCCTCCGGCAGAAATTAACGCCACTTTTTCTACTGACATCCCGCACTCCATCGCAGCTTCAATTCTTATTTATTGCTTGTTGACCGGGACTTCGCGCCAGAATTGATGTTCATTGGCGATAGAAATACTATCGCAGAATGATCCGGCTTCCGCCCCTCAACGGCTTGCGCGCATTTGATGCGGCTGGGCGACATCTAAGCTTCCGCGCCGCTTCTGATGAACTGGGCGTAACGCAGGGGACCGTCGCGCAACAGGTTCGACACCTCGAAGCGCAACTAGGGGTTCAGTTGTTCGAAAGAGTGCCAAAAGGTCTGGCATTCACACCTGCCGGTCGCAGCTATCATGCCCGCGTCGCAACCGCCTTCGACGAGCTGCGTGCGGCCACCGAAACCCTGCGCCCCGAACCTGACACGGTGTTCGTCAGCGTAACACCGACGTTTGCGGCAAAATGGTTGATCCCAAACTTGCCGGAATTCGCGAAAGCGCACCCAACAATCGACCTGCGCATCCTCACCACGGAGAAACTGTCGCGGTTTCATGGTGACGGGATCGATCTTGCGGTTCGGCAGGGAAAGCCCCCCTTTGGCGCGGCGTTGGAGGTTATCAGTCTTTTCCGGCAGGACGTGATCGCCGTCGCGGCCCCCACACTTGTTGCAGGGCAACGTCTGCCGCTTGATCCAATGACCCTGTCACATTTGCCGAAACTGCATGACGCGCATGATCTTTGGCCCGCGTTTCTAAGGCAAATGAACGTTCATGATCAAAGCGGACGCGGGCTGCGATTAAGCCAGACAACGCTTGCCATTGACGCTGCCCTGTCCGGTCAAGGAGTGGCTCTTGTCAGCGATTTCCTTGCCCACCGAGACATCGCGGAAAACCGTCTTGTTCAACTTTGCTCTGAAACTGTGCAAGGTGAGAATGATTTCTATCTGCTGGCACGACGAAGTCCGAAGCGTGGGCAATCTCAGCAGGCCGTCATTGACTGGTTTGTATCAAAGGCCCAGGCGCAGCATTCTATTTTGCAAATGGGCAAGCAACCGGCGGATGACGATTAATAGAGGCCGCTGCGAAAGACTGCCTTTCTTAATTTTTTCAGTTAGATACCTGCCCCCCCGCGCAGAAGGGTATACTTGCCAACACCGACGTCAGGTTAAACAGTGCTTCCCGCAGGATCGCTGTGTGGTCTCAAACAATCCATTTTACCTTACCCCTGCTTTGGCCACACATCGAAGGACTGCTTTTCAAGCTTCATCGCACTGTTCTCGTGCTGAAGAATGTAGTTCCAAGCCCGCAGGGTTTCTTCTCGACACTGGAATTCCTCAGGTACATCGGGACCGACCGCGGATCGGCCCTTAACCCTCGTAGGCGTAACCGACACCATAGACCGACCGGATCGGGTCCCAGTCCGTCTTTGAATGGATCTTGCGACGGATGTTCCGAATATGGCTGTCAATCGTCCGATCAAAGACTTCAGTGTCGTCGGGAAACGCCAAGGAGAGCAGTTGATCGCGTGAAAACACCCGGCCCGGGCGCGCGGCCAGCGCCGCCAGAAGTGAGAATTCGCGTCGCGTCAGATCGAGGTCATCACCGTCCAGTGTCGCGCGCCACCGCTCTTGGTCAATGTGCAATCGCGCGTCGAGGCCCTTGTCTGGCGGCTGCCCACCCAAGGGGCGTCGCCGAAGTACCGCACGCACCCGTGCCACCAGTTCTCGCGGAGAATAGGGTTTACAGACATAATCGTCCGCCCCCATTTCAAGTCCAAGCAGGCGGTCGATTTCTTCGACTTTGGCGGTCGTCATGATGATAGGAACATCTGAGTTTTGGCGCAATTTGCGGCAAATCGTGAGGCCATCCACGCCAGGCAGCATCAGGTCCAGGATGATAAGATCATGCGCCTTTTCAAGGGCTGTTTCGACCGCGTGAGTGCCTTCGGACAGTATGTCGACCTCCATTCCGTTTGACAGCAAGTAGTCGCGGATGACCTCTGCGAGCGTGATCTCATCCTCGACGATGAGGATACGTGGCGATGTCATGGACGTTTCTCCGGCAAAGTGAAGGTTACATTCAGGCCGCCCAGCTCTGATTGCGACGCGGTAATGCGTCCCCCATGTGCCTCCACGATGGCCTTGCAGACCGAAAGCCCCAGCCCAGAGCCACCAAGCGCCCGCGACCGTGACCCTTCGGCCCGGAAAAACCGATCGAACAGTCGGGGCAGCACGTCATCCGGGGTCGCAGGCGGCGTGTCGTCAATCGACACATGTGCGAACCCGTCCGCGCGCCAGAGCCGCAGCCGTACCTTGCCGGGCGCATCGGTATAACGCGCAACATTCTGCAAAAGGTTGTCGATGACTTGCGCGATACGGGCCCGGTCACAACTCAGCGGAAGCGTTTCTGGGAACGCGCACTCAACTTCAAGCTTCGCCGCATCAAAAGCGGGGCGCGCGATTTCGACAGCCTCAAGGGCGATCTCTACCAGATCCTCGCGACCGAGATCGGCCACCAGTCCGGGTTCGCGGGAATAGGTTAGGATTTTCAGGTCCTGCACAAGACGCGACAATCGCATCTGCGCCGCGTGCATTTCGGCGAATGTCTCTTGGTTGGGCTGACGCACACCATCTTGCAACGCCTCGATCTGAGCCCGCAGAACGGCAAGCGGGGTTTGCAATTCATGAGATGTATTCGAAATCCATTCGCGCTCGGCTTGCGATGTCCTTGCGAGGGTCTCGGCCAACACGTTGTAATGCGCGATCAGGTCACCCAATTCGTCGGTCCGGTCCTTGTCGATGCGCTTACTGTAGTCCCCCGATGCCAACGTCTTTGCCCCAGCTTCGAGCCGCTTTATCGGGATCAGTATTTGACGAGCGATCAAAAAAGCCGCGGCGGCCGAAACCAGCAGAGCGATCAGAGCCGAGAAGGCAAGAGATGCGTATTGCCCGCGAATGAAAAAGGCATCGCTTGTGCTGTCCGAGAATACTGGCGCGTTCAGACGGATGTATCCAAGTGTTGCGCCCTCATCGCATCTGCGTTCGACACAGATCGGACGCTGGTCGAAAGTCGCGGTACGTTCGGGCGCCCCCGCGATGCGGAGGCCAGAGACGTTGAGCAGCGCGAGTCGATCCCCAATCATAAGAGGATCGGAATTCACCTCTTCCTGATCCGGGTTGCCCGGCGGTGTGAAATGCGCACGGACAAAATCGTTCCAAGCCCGAGGGTCTTCTGCCAGCGCAGGCCAACCCGGCGTCTCTGGATCGTGCGCCAAAGCCAATTCGCGCACCAGTGTATCGAACCGTTTCAGTTCTCCCCTGAGAAGATAGTGCGAGAACCCATCGCGCATGGATAGGCCCACTAAAAGCGCCATCGTACCGATGACGAGCACCGCGGTGGCCGCGATGGCGAGGAAAATCTTCGTGGTCAGTGACATGCGCAAGCGGTCCATACCTTTTCATGGCGTGAGATTGTGCAGAGAGAATGCAGATGCAGGCCCCACACCATATATCACGGCGCTCAGCTTAAGCGCTTGAAGGCAATAATGAAATCCTGTGGCGTCCGCTTAGAAAAATCTCCCAAGTCTTGCCACTGGCTACACATTCCTGCGCCAGACTTGGTTGCAGATCGATTCTACAAGGACCGTAACCATGTTGAGAAACATCCAGCTCTCCCTTTGGGGCCTCATTGCGGGGCTGACCGCGCTTTGGCTGTTCGCCTATCTGCCACTTACAGAGGATCTGAGCGTCATCGTGATCCGCAACCTGCTCGCGCAGTATTCCGGCGTGATTGGCATCGGTGCGATGAGCGTGGCGATGATCCTTGCCGTGCGGCCTGTCTGGCTCGAACCTAAGCTCGGTGGTTTGGACAAATCGTATCGTTTGCACAAATGGCTGGGCATATCGGGTCTGGTGGCCGCTGTCTTTCACTGGATCGTGGTGAATGGGCCGAAATGGGCGATGAGCCTCGGCCTTTTGACAGCACCGGAACGCGGCGCACCGCCAGACGCAGGCGAAGCGACAGATATCGCAACCATCGATTCAACCCTTAACGGATTTCGCGAAATCGCCGAAGGGCTGGGTGAAAAGGCCTTTTATGTAGCGGTGTTGCTGATCGCTTTGGCCCTGATCAAGCGGTTTCCCTACCGGCTGTTTGCCAAGACACACCTCTTCATCGCGGTCGCCTACCTCGTTCTGGTGTTCCATACCGTGGTGCTGATGGACTTCTCCACTTGGGGGCAGCCAGTGGGTATCGTAACGGGACTTCTTTTGCTTTCCGGCACCCTGTCCGCCGTGCTGGTCCTGACGCGGCAGGTGGGCAAACGGCGCAAGGTCGCTGGTACGGTCGAAGAACAGAACCAACTCGCGGACATGAACGTGCTCGAGACCACCATCCGGCTTGACGACGGATGGAAGGGCCACAAAAGCGGCCAGTTCGCATTCGTGACCTTCGACAAGTCTGAAGGTGCGCATCCCTTCACCATCGCATCGGCCTGGGATGCCCGCGACCCCCGCATCATGTTCATCACCAAGGGTCTGGGTGACTACACCAACTTCCTACCCGAACATGTAAAGGTAGGCGCCAAAGCCGTTGTCGAAGGCCCTTATGGTGGGTTTACCTTCGATGATACCTCGGCGCGCCAGATCTGGATTGGGGGTGGCATCGGTATCACACCCTTCATCGCCCGGATGAAGCAGCTCGCAAAAACGCCGGACGATCGACCCGTGGACCTCTTTCACACCACGCCACACCTGGCGCCCGAGGCCCGCAAGAAACTAACAGCCGATGCCGAAGCCGCCGGAGTTACCCTGCATATCATGGTCGATGGCCAAGATGGCTTCCTGACGGGCGATAGGCTGCGTTCCGCAGTGCCGGATTGGACATCCGCAAGCGTCTGGTTCTGCGGGCCTGCTGCCTTCGGTGATGCGATACGCCGTGACCTCGCCACCAAGGGCATGCCCCGCGGCGCATTTCACCAAGAACTTTTTAACATGCGCTGACAGCGCGTCATCCACAGGAGACGAGACATGATTTCCAAATCCATCTTTCGCACGATTTCCCTAGCCTTGCCGACCTATGCCATCACTGCAGGCGTATCGATGGCCGAAGCCCCCTTCCCGATTCCGGACACGATGCAAAGCGCCTGCTACGGCGAGACGCAGGAAATCATCTGCCCCGCCCCGGGCGAGGCGTTCTATGGGCAAGACGCCCAGCATCTCGGGCCGCAGCAAAGCTACACAGACAATGGCGACGGCACAGTCACCGACAATGTGACCGGTCTGATGTGGGTGCAAACGCCAGACTTGAACAGTGATGGCGTGATCAATATTGATGACAAACGGACACTCGACGAGGCGCTGGCCGGCGCGGAGACCTTTGACCTGGCTGGCCATCTCGATTGGCGGCTGCCGACGATCACCGAAATGTACTCGCTAATGAACTTTAACGGGATCGATCCGAGCGGCCTAGAAGGCAACGATTCCTCAAGCATCCGGCCCTTCATTGACACCTCCGTCTTCGATTTTGGCTATGGCGACACTGACGCAGGTGAACGGTTGATCGACGGCCAAATGGCGTCAAGCACGCGCTACGTTTCCGGGACCAACGCGACCAAGGACGATACGCTTTTTGGTGTCAACTTCGCCGATGGTCGGATCAAAGGGTACGGCCTGATGCTGCATGGGCAACCCAAGGAATTCTACATCATGTATGTGCGCGGCACCGAAGGCTATGGGGTGACGAACTTGACCGATAACGGCGACGGCACCGTCACCGATACGGCCAGCGGATTGATGTGGGCTCAGGCCGACAACGGTGAGGCCGTCAGTTGGGAAGGTGCCCTTGCCTGGGCCGAAGAGATGAACGCGCAAGGTTACCTGGGTTATGACGACTGGCACGTTCCGAACGTCAAGGAGCTGCAGGGCCTCGTAGATTATTCTCGGTCGCCTGACACGACGGACTCAGCGGCCCTGGATCCGGTGTTTGAAATCAGCGCGATCACCAATGAGGCGGGTGAGCCCGATTTTCCGTTCCACTGGAGTTCTACCACGCACGCGAATTTCACTGACCAGCCAGGCACCTTCGGCGCCTATGTCAGCTTTGGTCGCGCCATGGGCTTCTTTGGAGGTGTCTGGACAGACGTACATGGCGCCGGCGCGCAGCGGTCTGACCCCAAGATCGGTGACGCAGCGGAGTATCCAGAAGGCAACGGCCCGCAAGGCGATGCCATTCGGGTGATGAACCACGTGCGCCTTGTGCGCGACGCAGACTAAGCGGCGCACCCATACTTTGGCCGACATGACCGGTTTCCTAACAAATAGGACGCCATTTGAGCGCGCGATCATCGACATAGTGGTGATCGCCGCTTTGTGGTCACTGTCATCGGTCGGCTATTTCGCAATCAAGGACCAATTGGGTCTTGCGATTGGCTACCGCGATGCGCCGCTTACCTATTCGGCCTACTATCTCGGCTTCACAATGTTGGCGGTGCTGCTATTCCGGCACCGCCTGCGCGACTGGAGCCCGCCTGCCCACAACGCGCTTCCGATCTTCACCGTTCTCGCAATGATCGCCGCTTTCACGCTCATTATCCTGCCCGCCTTACCCGAAATCGACCTTTCGCTCGCGCCCAGTGATCCGCCAGAGTTCATGTTCGCCAACGCACTCTACTATGTGGCAAAATCCTTTGAGATCTTGTTCCAGCAGGCCCTGATCCTAACCCTGGTCCTGCTATTCCATTCTTTCGGCTGGAAGATTTTTCAGGTCAGCGCTTTGATCGCCGCTCTATTCGGGTTGTTTCACCTGTCGCTGATCTTCAATGGTGCCACCGGTTTCTACGTCGCCCGGTTCACGATCGCCGCCATCTGTTTCGGCGCAGTGGCCCCAAGCCTGCTTTTGGCAACGCGCAATGGCGCGACCCTGTCATACGGGCTGCATTGGGGTTTCCACGTCGCAGACAACATCTTTACCCACTTCATCCTGTCCTCGCCGTCGTAAACTTGTGGCAAAACAGCAAAATCAGCGATTTCGGCAAAATTTAGAAGAAGAAAGCCAGTCGTCCGCCGGGGCGCTGCCACGGTTGGAACCCATTTTGTGCAGACCGTAGGAACTTTGGTGTGTCGGACCAACCTAACACATTGAACTTTATGAAGATAGTATGGATCAAGACCCACTTCTTGTGCGCCATGAACCCGTTAAAAATCAGTGATGTTCACCGCAAGGCTTTCCACCATTGACCGCCGCAAACGACCGAAATGGCAGATTTCGGACCAAGGGAGAAAAGAAGAAAGGCTGTTTCACTGAAAAAAATGGCGCACCTGAGAGGATTCGAACCTCTGGCCTCTGCCTTCGGAGGGCAGCGCTCTATCCAGCTGAGCTACAGGTGCCTGTCGCCTCTCTACACAGAAGCGATTTGGGGCGCAAATGCAAATCTTGCTCTGCGCCCCGGTTTCTTGCGGCGGGTTACACCGGGCGACGATGCGTCGACGTATCGTCCGTTTCGGTTGACCGAAGCGCCTCGCCTCAGCCCGCCGCTTTGAGTTCCAGACGGCGCTTGTGCAGCACTGGCTCGGTATAGCCCGAAGGCTGCACCCGGCCGTCAAACACCAGATCACAGGCGGCTTTGAACGCGATGGTGTCAAAACCCGGTGCCATTGGCGTATACGCGGCATCACCTGCGTTCTGGCCATCCACCACGGCAGCCATGCGCTGCAGTATCTCCATCACATCGTCTTTCGACACCACGCTATGGTGCAGCCAGTTGGCGATGTGCTGAGCGCTGATCCGACATGTGGCGCGGTCTTCCATGAGGCCCACGTTGTTGATGTCGGGCACCTTGGAGCACCCAACCCCCTGATCGACCCAACGCACAACGTAACCAAGGATGCCTTGGGCGTTGTTCTCGACCTCGCGTGCGATCTGATCCTTTGACCATTTCTGGAACGCAGCCAGTGGGATATCGAGAATCGTATCCACATGCGCGCGTCGTCCACCTTTACGCAGCTTGGCCTGTACGGCGAAGACATCGACCTTGTGATAGTGCAGCGCGTGTAGCGTGGCGGCAGTCGGAGACGGCACCCAAGCGCAGTTGGCGCCAGATTTCGGGTGATCGATCTTCTGTTCCAGCATCGCGGCCATCATATCGGGCATCGCCCACATGCCTTTGCCAATCTGCGCCTTACCTGACAGCCCACATTCAAGGCCGATATCTACATTGCGGTTTTCGTAGCCCCCGATCCAAGCCTTGCGCTTGATAAAGTCCTTGCGGCTGAACGGACCCGCTTCCATTGACGTGTGAATTTCGTCACCCGTCCGATCGAGGAAACCTGTGTTGATGAAGGCAACCCGACGCTTGGCGGCGCGGATGCACTGCTTGAGGTTCACACTCGTGCGGCGTTCCTCATCCATAATACCCAGCTTGACCGTGTATTGCGGCAGGCCCAGCGCCTGTTCGACAAAGGTGAAGGTTTCGTCGGCAAAGGCCACCTCGTCGGGGCCGTGCATCTTGGGCTTTACCACATAGACCGACCCGTGATGCGAATTGCGCAGACCTTCTGTTTTACCCAGATCGTGTTTGGCGATGAGCGCGGTGATCATCGCGTCCATCAACCCTTCGTAAATCTCGGATCCGTCCTTAAGCAGGATTGCAGGGTTCGTCATCAAGTGGCCCACATTGCGCACCAACATCAACGCGCGGCCCTTGATCGTCACGCTCCCGCCATCCGGAGCGGTGTAGATCAGATCGGGGTTCAGCGCACGGGTGACAGTCTTACCGCCCTTCTCAAAGCTGTCCTGCAAATCGCCTTTCATCAGGCCAAGCCAGTTGGCATAGGCCAGTGTCTCATCCTCTGCATCAACACAGGCCACCGAGTCTTCGCAATCCATGATCGCGCTGATCGCGCTTTCCAGACGCACATCCGCGAGTCCAGCTTGATCGCGGCTGCCAATGAAGTGCGTGCGATCAAAGACCAGTTCGACATGTAAGCCGTTGTTGCGCAACAGAACCGCTTCGGGCGCTTTCGGATGGCCCCGATAGCCAATGAACTTTTCGGGTTGCGCCAACGGCATGTCGTCAATGAGCAATGCGCCGTTGTGGATATAGTACCGACAGACGTCGGCATGGCTGCCTCCGTCGATCGGGAAGGACTCGTCCAGAAACACGCGAGCGCGCGCGACCACGCGGGCGCCACGGCCTTTGTCATACCCCCCTTTAGGAGCGGGCGTACCCATCGCGTCGGTGCCGTAGAACCCGTCATACAAGCTACCCCACCGCGCGTTGGCGGCGTTCAAAGCATACCGCGCATTGGTGATCGGCACGACAAGCTGCGGGCCGGGAACACTGGCGATCTCGGGGTCGGTGTTGGTGGTCTCGATCTCGAAGTCGTCACCCTCGTCGAGCAAGTATCCAATCTCGGTCAGGAATGCCTTATAGGCTTCGTGATCGTGCGGCTGGTTGCGGTGGCGTACGTGCCATGCGTCGATCTTTTTCTGGATGTCCTCGCGCGTGTCCAGAAGAGCGGCGTTCTTTGGACCAAACTCATGTGCCAACATCGACAGCGCGTCCCAGAACGCGTCGGCTTCGACACCCGTGCCGGGCAGTGCCTGCCCTTCGATGAAATCAAAAAGCGTCTGGTCAATCTGCAACCCGTGACGGTCGATGCGCGTGCCCATGGCTGTGCCCCCCTCGCTGTATACGGTGGTACTCAATTAGAAAGAAAGTTTCCGATCCGCAACAGGTTTGGTCATATTTTTTGACCAAATTTAGATATTTTGGAAATTCTTGAAAATCGGACGCGACTGCTGGGGTTGCCTTGAAACTCAGGCTTTGCTCTTTGCTCTGCGGCAGCGATCCGAACAGTATTTCACTTCGTCCCAAACCTTTTCCCACTTCTTGCGCCATGCGAAGGGCAACCCGCAGGTTGCGCAGATTTTGGTCGGAAGATCGGATTTCTTGCGCTGCTTCGCCATCAGAGGTCAAACTTCAACTGAGCACTATCAGCTTTGGAACGTCGTGGCTTGCGACGCGCGCGGTCGTTAACGAAATGGCCCGCACTGTCCTTGCGGCTGGCATGTTTGTGGATCACGCGCTGTGTCTCGGATCGGTCGACGCTGCGACGCATTGAAAAGATCCGGTCGCGAGCGATACGGGCGGCTTCGGAAACGTCGATGATCGGCTCTGGATAGGTCTTGCCCAGCACGCGCCCAGCCTCGTCCCATGTCCACGGTGTATGCAGGTGGTTGTCCGGCACATCAGCCAGTTCCGGCAGCCAGCGGCGCGTGAAAATACCGGTCGGGTCTTGGTCGCGGCCCTGCTTGATCGGGTTGTAGATGCGCGGCGTGTTGATACCCGTGGTACCCGATTGCATCTGCATCTGGGACCAGTGGATACCCGGCTCGTAATCGGTAAACATGCGGGCCAGGTGTTGGCCCGTGCTGCGCCAATCGAGCCAGAGGTGATAGCTCGCCACACTCACCACCATTGCCCGCATCCGAAAATTGAGCCAACCGACTGTGCGGAGCGACCGCATGCAGGCATCAAGAAAGGGCAATCCGGTTTCGCCGTTTTCCCACGCGGTCAATCGGCTGTGATCCGGTTCAAGCGGGCGCATCCCCTCGTAGGCGCGGTGCAGGCAGCGGTGTTCTAGGGCGGGTTCATCCTCCAGCTTCTGCATGAAGTGGTCACGCCATGCGAGACGCGACTGAAATGACTTCAGGCTTCCGGCCCAGCCATCCCTTGGCCCGCCTTTGATCTCTCGTTGACGGGCTACAGTCGCCTGAACCACCTCGCGGATCGTGATCGTACCCAGTGCCAAATGGGGGCTGAGACGAGAACATGCGACAGCGCCTTGCAACGGCGAGGACATCGCACGGCGATAGGTCTGCCCTCGATCGGTCAGAAAGCCACCGAGCAGTGACAGCGCGTGGTCACGCCCCCCCTTTTGCCTGCCGGAACAGGAATCTGGTGCGCAAAGATTTGGCAAAGGATCCGACGGCAGGTCGCATGGGGGCAACACCTTTGGCGCCTCGACCTGAGCTTGCGCGATAAAGGCATTGCGCTGCCCTCCCCAACCGTCGCGCCCTTGCAATCGGCGCACGACGCCCGATTGCGGTCGTTCTGTCCAGCGCACACCCTGCCGCCTTGCCCAGGCCGCAACGCGTTTGTCACGTGCAAAGGTCCACGTATTGCCGGTTTCTTCGTGGCTGATCACGTGATCAAATTTTACCGTTTGGTATAACTCTTGGAAAACAGTCACGGCATCACCCACTCGGATCACCAGATCGCTACCCAGATGGCGCAATGCGGTTTGCAAATCGGAAAGGCTTTCCTGCAAAAATGTATATTGCCTGCCCGATGTGTCAGGCAGCGCCCAATATTCCGGTTCAACGATGTATAACGGCACAACCCGGTCCTCCCGTGCGGCCAGTGCCAACGCTGGGTGGTCATGGATGCGCAGATCGCGTTTGAACCAGAGGAGTGTCGTCATGCGGTGCAAGCTAGGTGCGGGCGTGCATTTGAACAGCCCTGATGGCGCAACCCGTTTTCCTTCTTTCAAATCGCGGCGTAGGTATTATCTCAAACCGCAATGACACAATTCCGGAGCTTCCGATGAAAGACGCTGCACCCACGACGATCTACCTCAAGGATTACACGCCATTCGGCTATGTGGTGGGGAGCGTTCACCTGACCTTTCGTTTGGCACCGACCTCGACGCGGGTGGTAAGTCGGATTGCGTTTGCCCCGAATCCGGGCGCGACCGACGACACGTTTTTTCTGCATGGCGAAGAGCTTTCCCTGATCTGGGCAAAGATCGACGGGCAAGATGTGACGCCAGACCTGACCGATAACGGGCTGCGTTGCGCTGTACCGGACAAGCCCTTTATTTGGGAGTCGGAGGTAGAGATCAGCCCCCAGACCAACACCGCGCTGGAAGGCCTTTACATGTCGAACGGTATGTATTGCACCCAATGCGAGGCGGAAGGGTTTCGCAAGATTACCTACTATCCCGACCGCCCGGACGTGATGAGCACCTTCACGGTACGGATCGAGGGTGAAGAAAAGGTGAAGCTGTCCAATGGAAACCCAGCGGGCAGCGGCGAAGGCTGGGCCGAATGGCACGACCCCTGGCCCAAGCCCGCCTATCTTTTTGCGTTGGTCGCGGGCGAGCTGATCAACCATCCAGACAGCTTTACCACCAAATCCGGCAAGGACGTGGAGTTGAACATCTGGGTCCGTCCCGGCGATGAAGGCAAATGTGCGTTCGGGATGGAGGCGCTCAAGAAATCAATGACTTGGGACGAAGACGTCTATGGACGGGAATACGATCTTGATATCTTCAACATCGTTGCCGTCGACGATTTCAACATGGGCGCGATGGAGAACAAGGGCCTGAACGTGTTCAATTCGTCCTGCGTTCTGGCCTCGCCGGAAACCTCGACCGACATGAATTTCGAAAGAATTGAAGCGATTATTGCGCATGAATACTTTCACAATTGGACGGGCAACCGGATCACCTGTCGTGACTGGTTTCAGCTTTGCTTGAAAGAGGGGCTAACCGTCTTCCGCGATGCGCAATTTACGGCAGATATGCGGTCTGAACCCGTGAAACGCATCAGCGACGTGATCGATCTGCGCGCGCGTCAATTCCCCGAAGACCAAGGCCCGCTGAGCCATCCAGTGCGGCCGGAGAGTTTTCAGGAAATTAACAATTTCTACACCGCCACAGTCTATGAAAAAGGCGCCGAAGTGATCGGCATGCTGAAAACGTTGGTTGGTGACGATGCTTATTCTGGTGCACTTAACCTCTATTTTGACCGCCATGATGGTCAGGCCTGCACCATCGAAGACTGGCTGCGTGTATTTGAGGACGCCACAGGCCGCGACCTTGCGCAGTTCAAGCTGTGGTATTCGCAATCCGGCACGCCGCGCGTGTCCGTGTCCGAGGAATGGGCGGACGGAGTCTATACCCTGAGCTTAAAACAGCACACACCGCCAACCCCCGGACAGGATGTAAAAGACCCCAAGGTCATTCCGATTGCAGTGGGCCTGCTGAACCCGAACGGCGTTGAGGTAGAACCAACGCGCATTTTGGAAATGACGCAAGCCGAGCAAAGTTTTTCGTTTGACGGGCTGGCCAGCAAACCCGTGCCGTCGATCCTTAGGGGGTTCTCTGCCCCTATCGTTCTTGAACGCGAAGTAAGTCGCGAAGAGCGCGCGTTTCTGCTCGCGCATGACACGGACGAATTTAACCGATGGGAAGCCAACCGAAATCTGGCTCGTGACTGCCTTTTGTCGATGATCCGCGACGGAGCCGGGCCTGATGGTGCGTGGCTTGACGGTTTGGAACGGGTGGTCCGTGACGATGCCCTTGACCCCGCCTTCCGCGCGCTGATGCTATCGCTGCCGACCCAATCGGAAATGGCGCAGGTTCTGTTCGAAATGGGCGCTGTACCCGACCCCGATGCGATCTGGCAGGCGTCCGAAGACCTGCGCGGTCACATGGCCCAGGTCTGGCAAGGGTTCCTTCCCGATTTGCGTGCCTCAGTTTCGGTTGATGCGCCGTATCAGCCCGATGCCGAACAGGCAGGCAAGCGGTCCTTGGGGTCCGCTTTGCTCGCGTTGCAGACGCGCCTTGATGGCGGCGCCGAAGCACAGGCGCAATATGACAGTGCAGACAACATGACGCTGCAGCTTTCAGCGCTTTCTCAACTGATCTCGGCTGGCCGGGGCGATGCCGCGATCAAGGCATTTGAACAGCAGTGGAAACTGGACCGGCTGGTCATGGACAAATGGTTCGGGCTTCAGGTTGGCATGGCGAAACCAGATGTGGCCGCCGACGTGGCCGAAGGGCTGGTCGAACACCCGGCCTTTGACATGGGAAACCCCAACCGGTTCCGTGCGGTGATGGGTGGTTTCGCGATGAACCATGCGGGCTTCCACCGCAAAGACGGTGCCGGCTATGCATTCCTTGCCGATTGGCTGATCAAACTGGATGACAAGAACCCGCAAACCACTGCGCGTATGTGTTCGGTGTTCCAAACGTGGAAGCGGTACGATGCCGATCGGCAGGCACTGATCCGCACCCAGTTGGAGCGGATCAAGGCCAAGCCGAAGCTGAGCCGCGACACCGACGAAATGGTCAGTCGGATCTTGGGCTGACTTGCATCACCGCAATGGGCCAGCTTGCCTGAGAGGTTTGGCATAGGCTGCACACTGAAAATGTGGCCTCCCCCCGGAACCAGCAGGGGGTCGCAGACGTTTGCGTGCAAGTGGCATGACTTCGCGCAGAACATGACGTTCCGGAATTATGACTTGCCTCCCGGTGCCAAATGTTCTGCGGTAGTCATGCCATTGTCACGCTACTCTGCGAGGAGAAGCCACATGAAAGACCGCATCGACCCACTGATCGAGGACCGTGCGCCTTGGTTGTTTCGCCCGACACTGGCAGCGTCACTGGCGCGGCCCACGTTAAACAGGCTTTTGGGTTATGACCGGACGTGTGAACTGGGAAAAGCGGTCGAACACCTAAGCTCAGCCGACATTATGACGGTGATGGCAGATAGGCTGGCCCGTGATGTGACGGTGTCTGGTTTGGGCCACCTGCCCCGGCATGGGCCAGCATTGATCGTGGCCAACCACCCAACCGGGATTGCCGATGGGATCATCCTGCACTCTGCGCTACGGCAGGTGCGTCAGGATGCATATTACTTTGCGAATCACGACATTCTCAAAGTGCTGCCGCAAATGGCCGATATGATTGCCCCTGTTGAATGGCGCAAGGAACAGTGCAGCCATGCCAAGACGCGGGGCACCATGGTATTTGCCCGCAAGGCGGTGGCCGAGGGGCGGTTGGGCGTGATCTTTCCTTCGGGGCGGTTGGCGAAACGGCGTGGCACGCGGTTGCATGAACGGCCATGGATGGCTTCTGCGGCGATGCTGGCGCGCAAATTCGATCTACCCGTGATCCCGATCCACGTGCAGGCCCGCAACTCGGCCTTGTTTTATCTGTTCGACGCCATCCACCCGACACTGCGCGACATCACCTTGTTCCACGAAACCCTGAACAAGCACCGCCAGCCTTATGAGATCCGGGTGGGAGAACCGATCTCACCCAAAGCGCTGCCGGAGAATTCGGAAGACGGGATCGCGCTTTTGCGACGGGCGACGCTGGCTTTGGGAGAAGCACGCAAGCAAGGGGTATCGCTGCTGGATGCGACACGTTTCCCGGTGCGTCGGGCCTAAAACCCTTGGGTAGACACCACGCCGTTCCACGGCGCTTGAACCGGGCGAGCCACAGGGCGCAATGACCGCGAAAGCCCTGCACAATAAGGCTGTGCGCGAGTCCACTTCATCATGTCAGAGCGCTTGGTTCGACTGTGGAACGGCCCCCAATCCGCCGCAACGCCACGCATCCCGTATGACACGACCCCGTCGCGCGGCACTGTCACGGCCATGATCCGCAAGCCACACTGCAGGTTCGCCGCGCCGTTCTTCAGACCTTCGCGAGAGGTTGCATTGCAGCCATATCCGCGCGCGGTGGCGGGAAGAATCTGCAGCAAACCGTACCATTTGCCGCCTCCGCCCACGGCCGTTGGTCGATAGGTGCTTTCGTGCTTGGCCAGCGTCGACAGCAAGCCGATCCAGAACGCCTCACGGGCGGAAGTGTCGTTGGTCACGTAGGCCGGACACCACGCTGCGATATCCTTGGGTACGACCCGTGGAAGGGCGCTGGCATGGCTGCGCAGCGCGCTCAAAGCGGCACGAGACCAGCGATCAGCTTCGTTTCGATGGCTCCAGCGCATATCGGGCAGAGGGGTGTAATTGCGCGCCACCGGTCGTAAAGACGCGGTCAGCGCGTTGGTTGAATGCGTATCAACCATTGTGGCGGGTGTGGCCGAAACAGCCCCAGCTAAACCAAGCACAAACACCGCCACACCTATGATCCCCCAGCGTGACATCAGCACGGCTTTCCTGATTTTCCATCAAAAATCAAGGAAAAGCGCAAATACCCCCCAATATGAGCGGTTTTCAGCGCCGGAACCGCAAAATACGGCTTTGTGCCACCCACTCCAGAACAAACGCCTTTGGAATACCCCAACGAAATCTCTTTGGCGCCCGATTTGCGACACCTTTTCGAGGCATTCCAAATAAGACACGTCTGCTCTTCCGGCTTGTGTACCGGACCTCTTGAAGGCCATACCGATGACCGTTTTGAACAACCTGACCAGTCTAATCCGCATGGCGCGTGGCGCGACGTCTGACCCGACTCCGCGTGGAACAGTTCTGAACATCGAAGCCCTTGGAAATCAACCGAAATCTCGCCTTCCATTCCGCGTGACCAGCGAAGAAGAGGATGCCCACCACGCGCTGTTCGAAGCCGGGCTATTTCTCGCGCGGCAGGATGCATGGGCCACATTGGGAGATCGCATCCGCGAGGCCGATGCCGCACGGAGCCAGACGCCCGGCGGCGTGCCCGAAGCTGATATTCTAGCCGAAGGTGCGCGCGCGGACGCCGTCACCGCCGCAACCCGCGCGGTCGCAGCAGGCGATGAAATGAGCGCAGCGTCGATCATGAACGACATGCAGCTTGTGCTGGAAGAAACGCCGCAAGACTATGGGGTCGCCTATGTTGTTGCGATGGCGCATATCGACATCGGATGGGCTTGGCGTGGTGAAAGCTGGCGGCAAGACATCCCGGCCGCTCATCGCGCGGCATTCTTCCGTCATTTCCACAGCGCAGATCGGCTGATCGACCCTTACGACGCCTTTGAACTGGACTCCCCCATGCTGGCCTCGGTGCGATGTGCGCTGCTGGCCGCCGAAACACAGCCCCGGACACGCGCGAGCGACGATTACGAAGATCTGATCGACCTCGCTCCCGGTGTAGCCAAATACATGCGCGCTCTGGGCAACCATATGCTTCCGCGCTGGTTCGGAAGCCACGAACGGCTGTCCCACGAGGCCCACCGCACAATGGAACGCACGGCCGATGTCTGGGGAACCGGAGGCTACACCTGGACCTATTTGGACGCGCTGACCGTCGATGACGAGGCATTTGCGCTGCTGGATGGCGACCTATTCTGCCAAGGCATACAGGACATTCTTGCGCGGCGTAACGATCAGCACACCGTCAACAGCTTTGCCGCCTATACCGGAACAGCGCTTGAATCCGAAGGGGTTAACCGCGACGCCCGCACCCAGATTGCGGATTGTTTTGACTGGATCGTGAGTGATTATCTGCACGAGATACATCCGCGGATTTGGTATGCCGCCAAGGGCGTTTGGGCGAGCCGCCTTGAAGATCAGGATCGGCTTGCCAAGGGGCGCCAACGCGCTTCGGCGGCACTGGATCGCCACGCCAAAGGGCTGCCGCCTGTTACTGCGCCGCGGCGTCCTGACGCCTGACGACGGGAAACCCGGCAAGGCCCCCTTGCCCCCTGCCCCCCTCTGGCGTATTCCACGCGGCGTTCACGCCAAGAGGATTTGCCATGCTGGACCTGACCTTCGAAGCCCCCAAACCCAAGGTGATTGCCGGCGCCAAGCATGACTGGGAACTGGTCATCGGGATGGAGGTGCACGCACAGATCGCCTCCAAGGCCAAGCTGTTCTCGGGCGCATCGACACAATTTGGGGCAGAGCCCAACTCGAACGTGTCTTTCGTGGACGCGGCAATGCCGGGAATGCTCCCGGTGATCAACGAATTCTGCGTCGAACAGGCGGTGCGCACGGGGTTGGGCCTTAAGGCACAAATCAACCTGAAGTCGGCGTTTGACCGTAAAAACTATTTCTACCCCGATCTGCCGCAGGGTTACCAGATCAGCCAGCTGTATCATCCCATCGTGGGCGAAGGCGAAGTCATCGTAGACATGGAGCCAGGCATCGCGCGGCGCGTGCGGATCGAACGCATCCACATTGAACAGGACGCGGGCAAGTCGATCCATGACATGGACCCGGCGA
Organism: uncultured Marivita sp.; assembly: GCA_947503115.1. Classification (GTDB taxonomy): domain Bacteria; phylum Pseudomonadota; class Alphaproteobacteria; order Rhodobacterales; family Rhodobacteraceae; genus Marivita. Next base: position 40,325 of record CANNCS010000007.1, on the reverse strand, counting down.
TGTCCTTTGTGGACTTGAACCGGACGGGTGTGGCGCTGATGGAGATCGTCAGCCGCCCCGATATTCGAGGCCCGGAAGAGGCGGCGGCCTATGTCGTCAAGCTGCGGCAGATCCTGCGGTATCTGGGGACGTGCGATGGAAACATGCAGAACGGCAACCTACGGGCGGATGTGAACGTGTCGGTTTGCCGTCCGGGCCAGTACGAGAAGTATCAGGAAACACAGGATTTTTCCCATCTCGGCACGCGCTGCGAGATCAAGAACATGAACTCCATGCGGTTCATCCAGATGGCGATCGACTATGAGGCGAAGCGCCAGATCGGGATTTTGGAAGCGGGCGGATCAATTGATCAGGAAACCCGCCTCTACGATCCGGACAAGAACGAAACGCGCTCAATGCGGTCCAAGGAAGAGGCGCATGATTATCGCTACTTCCCCTGCCCGGATCTGATGCCGTTGGAGATCGAACAGGCGTGGGTCGACGATATTGCCGACAGCCTTCCAGAACTGCCGGACGAGAAGAAAGCCCGCTTTGTCAAAGAGTTCGGCCTGTCGGAATATGATGCCGATGTGTTGACCGCGGATACCGCAAATGCGGGGTATTTCGAAAACGTTGTCGAAGCCTGCGGTGACGGTAAGTTGGCTGCCAACTGGGTCATCAACGAATTGTTCGGTCGACTGAAGAAAGAAGACCACGACATCACGGAAAGCCCGGTCTCGCCTGCACAACTGGCGGGAATCATCGCTCTCATCAAGAAGGGCGACATCTCGGGCAAGATCGCGAAGGACCTGTTTGAGATCGTCTATACCGAAGGTGGCGACCCGGCAGACATCGTCGAAGCGCGCGGCATGAAGCAGGTTACTGACACTGGGGCGATTGAAGCAGCGGTGGACGAAATCATCGCGGCCAATCCGGCGCAGGTGGAGAAAGCCCAGCAAAACCCGAAACTGGCAGGCTGGTTTGTGGGTCAAGTGATGAAGGCCACGGGCGGCAAGGCCAATCCGGCGGCAGTCAACCAGATCGTGACGGCAAAGTTGGGGCTGTAAGATCGGCAGTGCCGAGCTGAAGCCCGGCCTACGTCTGGAACAATGGTGGCTCACCAATAGGTAAGGCGTTTGGTATGTACGAATACAAAGTGGTTCCGGCCCCGGTGAAGGGGGTCAAGGCCAAAGGTCTCAAGACGCCCGAGGCGCGGTTTGCGCAGGGGGTGGAGCAAGCGATCAATGATCTTGCGGCAGAGGGCTGGGAATACCAGCGCTCGGACGTGTTGCCGTCGCAAGAACGTGTGGGCCTGACCGGTTCTGAGACGCATTGGCGGACGCTCTTGGTGTTTCGACGCGCCCTTACCACGGCGGATGTGGACCAAGTAGTGCCCGCGCGGGTCGAGCCGGTTTTGACCAAGACGCCCACAGTGTCGTCGGCGGTGCCAGAAGGCAACGGAATTGCCGATGCGGACCCCGCGCAAGACCCGGTATTCGAAGAAGGAAACGAGGAAACGCGGCCCGCCTAAGCGGACGCCCGCCTACTCTCCCAAATCCATCGACAAGGCATGAATCGCGGCCACCAGCTCGGGGCCAAGCGCCTTGTGAACCATGCGGTGTCGCGCGATGCGGGACTGCCCGGCAAAGGCCTCAGAACGGATGATTACGTGAAAATGGCTCTCTCCACCCTCCTGAAAACCGGAATGTCCGCGATGCGCTTCGCTGTCGTCGCGCACGGTGAGCGTGTGGGGTGTCAAAGCCTCGCGCAGCCGTGTTTCGATCTGTTCAGTTCGGGTCATTTTTTCGCCTCCAAGGGCTTACCTCTGCGTCGGTTTGGTCTACACTCACGCCTCCGAGTCGAAAAGGGCAGGTTATGAGCAAATCAGATCCATTCGGTTTCGATATGTCGATCAAGTCGGCGAAGAAGAAGAACCCCCGCGGCCGACGGGGGATGTCAGGCGCATCCGAAACCTCAACCCGCGCGTGTGATCACGAGGGTTGCGAGGAGGCAGGCAAGTTCCGAGCGCCAAAAGCGCCGGATGTTCTGGACGACTTCTTCTGGTTTTGTCAGGAGCATGTGCGCGAGTACAACAACCGGTGGAACTTCTTCGACGGCAAGACCGAAGCCGAAATGAACGCACAGACGAGTTCCGATAAAGTATGGGAACGACAGACCAAGGATTGGCGCGATCCAGAGGCCAAGGCGTGGGCGCGCCTTGGAATCGAAGACCCGCATCAGGTGCTGGGCAACAACGCCACGCGCAACCCCGGCAAGGCGGGCACATCAGCCGGCCACACCAAGCGGCTGCCGCCAACCGAACGCCGCGCGATCGAAATTCTCGAGGCAAAAGACACCTGGTCCAAGGCCGATGTGCGCAAAGCCTACAAGGCGCTTATCAAAGTGCTGCACCCGGATATGAATGGCGGAGACCGCAGTCAGGAAGAACAATTGCAAGAGGTGGTCTGGGCCTGGGACCAGATCAAGGACAGCCGCAACTTCAAGTGATCGCCTTAGAGGACTGATGACGCAAAAGGCCGCCTAACAGGGCGGCCTTTTGTTTGCGCAGTACCAGAGCCTATGCCCACCGTCGCGATTTTTGCATGCGGCGCGCGGGCATATTTATGAAAAAGAGAAGCAGGGGACAGCGCACCCACCCCTGCTTCTTCTTTTTTCAAATATGCATTTGAACCGGATTGGATCTGGCGAAAGCCCGGATCAAATGACGTCGTCCAGAACCCGGGCAAGCCGTTCTACGGTACCGTCGACATCGTAAAGCTTGTCGAGGCCAAAAAGACCAAGGCGGAAGGTCGAGAATTCGGGTGGTTCATCGCATTGCAGCGGCACACCGGCGGCGATCTGCATTCCGCGCGCCGCGAAAGCACGTCCGGATTGGATTTCGGGATCGCTGGTGTAGCTTACCACTACGCCTGGAGCGCCGTAACCGTCGGCGGCGACGGAACGGATGCCTTTGGATGCAAGATGCGCCCGCACGGCATTGCCAAGTGCCCATTGTGCGTCCTTGAGTTTGCCAAAGCCGTAATCGCGGGTTTCCAGCATCGTGTCGCGGAACGCCTTCAACCCGTCTGTCGGCATCGTCGCATGGTAGGCGTGACCGCCGTTCTCATAGGCCAGCATGATCTGGTGCCACTTCTTGAGATCGACTGCAAAGCTGTTGGATGCAGTTTCGTCCATGCGCGCCAAGGCACGGGCAGACAGCATCACGAGGCCCGCAGACGGTGTCGCAGACCACCCCTTCTGCGGGGCCGAGATCAGAACGTCGACGCCGGTAGCTTTCATGTCGACCCAAGCGCAGCCCGAAGCAATGCAATCGAGCACCATAAGCGCACCGACTTCGTGCGCAGCCGCCGCCAATGCCGTGACATAGTCGTCGGGCAGGATGATCCCGGCACTGGTTTCAACATGCGGCGCAAAGACAATATCTGGTTTCTCTTCGCGAATGCGGGCCGTCACCTCTTCGATGGGTGCGGGAGCAAAGGGAGCAGTGGCTTCGTTGCCGGTCTGACGGGCCTTCATGACAACGGTATCGCCACCGAACTGCCCTGCGTCGAAGATCTGTGTCCAGCGATAGGAGAACCAACCGTTGCGTACGATCAGGGTCTTGGCCCCCTGCCCGAACTGGCGAGCCACCGCTTCCATCCCGTAGCTGCCGCCACCGGGAACAAGCGCCACCGCGTCGGCGTTGTAGACCTCTTTCAACATCGACGAGATGTCGGTCATCACCGTCTGGAACGATTTTGACATGTGGTTCAGGGACCGGTCGGTAAACACGACCGAGAATTCTTCGAGACCCGTAGGGTCAACCGTATCGAGCAGCGCCATTGCAAAGCCTCCGTGCGTTTTGTCTTGGGTAGCGACGCCGGGCGCATTTGGCAAAGGCTAGTTGCATGCAAAAAGTCGCGGCAAAGGCAAACGGCCAAGCCGTTGCGTTTGCCCTGCCCGACGCAAGGTGCCCTTTGGGCACAATCAAAAGGCGAAATTGCTTTCAAACCATGAACATTTGACCGGTTGCGGCGCAATGCTTTATCTTTAGTAAAAAAAAAATCTAAAGGGTCATCAGACCCCGAGAGGCAGAGCTAGCATGGCAACAACCACGTTGTTGTTGAACGGATTCAGCGTCGTGGGTGACCCGCAGACGACGAATGCGAACGCGTCAAACGGTGGGAAATACATGCTTCACAGCGCCACGGCGCTGTTTGATGACAATGACATCATTGTCTATGTGGTAGACAATGTGACTGCCGACGGTGTTCTGACTGGCGCCTCTGTTGTCACGTCGATCATCGTTTTCGGCAACGCCTCGGACTATTACAACGACACGGCCAAATACACCTATACCGGCAGCGCAGATGTCGACATGGGGCGCCGGACGATGGGCGACCGGTATTTGGAAATTGACGCCGCAGGACTGACCTCAACCGATACAGGCGCACCGGTCCTGGGCGACGTGGCGGCGATTGCCGGAGTGAATATTCTTGAAACGCTCGCCACACAAAACGGGCCTTTGCGCGTCGACACACATGAAGACATCGACCTTAACGGTGACGGGAATATCACAACCGATGAAGAGGCCGACGCCGCGTTTTCATCCGATGCCGCAGACTCTTTGCTAGTCATCTGCTTTGCGTCGGGCACCCTGATCGAGACCCCAAAGGGACCGCGTTTTATTGAAACACTGCGTGAGGGCGATGAGGTCAACACTCTGGATGCTGGGCCTCAGCCGATCCGCTGGATCGGAAATGTCAGAGTACCGGGTGACGGGGTCAATACCCCTATACGGATCGCCCGTGGCGCGCTTGGGAACATCCGCGATCTCTGGGTATCACCAAACCATCGCATGTTGCTTCGCGGTGCTAAGGCCGAATTGATGTTTGGTGAGGACGAGGTGTTTGTCGCCGCCAAACATCTGGTCAACCAAACGACCATCATTCCCGAGCCAAGGCCGACGGTGGATTACTGGCATTTTCTGTGTGACGCGCATCATGTGGTGTTTGCCGAAGGATGCCCCGCGGAAACGCTTTATCCAGGCAATATGGCGCTAAAAAGCGTCGATAACGATGCGCGAGACGAAATCCTTGGACTTCTCAAAGAGACTGCGACGTTTACCCTAGATACGCGAATGGCGCGCTATTCGCTCAAGCGGCACGAGGCGATTGCGCTTGTCTCTGAGGTCGCCTGAGCGCTTTAGCCAATCGGACCGGGCAAGCGTTCTTCGCTGAGTAGGACATTGGCATCGATATTCCCTACGCCCGGCAGCATCATGATCCGGCGGCGCAACACGCGTTCGAAATCAGCGATGTCGCGGGCAACGACGCGCAGACGGTAATCGTAGAGGCCCAGCACGTGTTCGACCGTCTGGACCTCGGGAATCGCAGTCACGGCGCGTTCGAAATCTTCAAGGCTGACGCGGCCCTTGGTGGCGAGTTTGACACCAAGAAAAACGGTCACGGTAAAGCCAAGCGCCTGAGCGTCCAGATCAAGACGTTGCCCCCTAAAGATCCCGGCTTCTTTTAAACGTTTTAGACGGCGCCACGCGGCGGGCTGGCTGAGACCGAGTTGACGTCCCAAAGCCCCTGCGCTGATCAATGCGTCAGCGGCCACAGCGCGGATCATCGCGCGATCGGTGTCGTCCAAGTCAATCACAGTGGCAGGGTCTCGTCGAATTTCACGCGGGCGACGTGCATCAAGGCTTCGATATCGGCAATGTGCGGCAGGGTCAGCAGCTTGTCACGGTAGACCTGCTTGTAGTGCGGCATGTCGCGAGCGATGACAGACAGGCGTACGTCCACCTGCCCCAGAAAGGTCTGCGCTTCGATCACCTCGGACACTTCGCGGGCGGCGGCGAGGAATTCGTCAAACGCGCGGGGTTGGGTTTTGTCGAGAGTGACGCGGAGCGACACTTCGACCGTGTAACCGAGTGCGGGCCAATTGATCACCGCGCGCACGGCACGGATGACGCCGGCCTCGCGCATCTTGTCTATGCGGCGCGCAAGCGTGGTGGGTGTCACCCCTGCCCTGTCGGCCAGATCAGCGGTGGGCAGATCGGGGGCCGCCTGAAACTGGCGAAGGATTCGAAGATCAGTGGCATCGAGCATGAAAACTCCGTAACACGCCAATTTTCAGAATGAAATCCCCGACAATCAATAAAGAAGCGCGTACTTCGCCGCCTCTCTAAGCTTAAAACTCCTATTGTGCACCTCAATCGAAACGCAGACGAGGAAAATACCATGCGCGTTTATTACGATCGCGATTGCGACATCAACCTGATCAAAGACATGAAAGTGGCCATTCTGGGCTACGGCAGCCAGGGCCACGCACACGCGCTGAACCTGCGCGACAGCGGTGCAAAGAACGTTGTCGTCGCTCTTCGCGAAGGCTCGGCCTCGGCCAAGAAAGCCGAAGGCGAAGGCCTGCAGGTCATGGGCATCGCCGAAGCAGCGGCTTGGTGCGACCTGATCATGTTCACAATGCCCGATGAACTTCAGGCAGAGACATACAAGAAGTACGTTCATGACAACCTCAAGGAAGGCGCCGCAATCGCGTTTGCCCATGGTCTGAACGTGCATTTCGGCCTGATCGAGCCGAAAGCTGGCGTCGACGTCATCATGATGGCGCCCAAAGGTCCGGGCCATACCGTGCGCGGCGAATACACCAAAGGTGGCGGCGTGCCCTGCCTCGTGGCGGTTCACAACGACGCATCCGGCAAAGCGCTGGAAATCGGCCTGTCCTATTGCTCGGCCATCGGTGGCGGTCGCTCGGGCATCATCGAAACCAACTTCCGCGAAGAGTGCGAAACCGACCTCTTTGGTGAGCAGGCGGTTCTCTGCGGTGGTCTCGTTGAACTGATCCGCATGGGTTTCGAGACCCTCGTGGAAGCCGGTTACGAGCCGGAAATGGCCTATTTCGAGTGTCTGCACGAAGTGAAGCTGATCGTAGACCTGATCTACGAAGGCGGCATTGCGAACATGAACTACTCGATCTCGAACACTGCCGAGTATGGCGAATACGTGTCTGGCCCGCGCATCCTGCCTTACGACGAAACCAAAGCGCGGATGAAGGCAGTTCTGACCGACATTCAGACCGGCAAGTTCGTGCGTGACTTCATGCAGGAAAACGCTGTGGGTCAACCGTCGTTCAAAGCGACACGTCGCATCAACGACGAACACCAGATCGAAGCGACCGGCGAAAAGCTGCGTGGCATGATGCCGTGGATTTCCGCAGGCAAGATGGTCGACAAAGCAAAGAACTGATTTTTAAGATCAGATCATATGATGGGGGCGGTCCAGTGGGCCGCCCTTTTTCATTCGGTTTGAGTACGCTCAGGTTTCCCGGACTGTGACGCCGACGGGGAAGTGATCGCTGAACCCCGTCAGGTCTACGTTCTTGGCCACATCACCCTTGGGCAGACCAAAGCGGCGCGGTCCTTCGCCGGATTTGTGCGAGACCATCTCGGGAAAGGCAATGACCTGCGCGGTGCCTGTCACCGCCTTGAAACCACTGTCTGTCTTTTTGTCGAGCAATGGGCGGTTGGCGAAGATCTGATCGAATAGGTTTCCGTTCTTGTCAAAATAGAGCGTCCCTTCCAGCAACCGTGCCTTGCCGTTGAGGTCGGTCGCGTTGGTCAGCATGTATTCCCACGTCATATTGTAGAACCGCGCCGAGGTCGCGCGCTCCACGTCGCCGCGCTCGCGGGTGGCCAGCGCGTTGATGGTCACGCTTCGGTCCCATGGATCATCGTTCAGATCCCCAAGCGCCAGCACTGGAGTGCGGTTCTTCAGCGGGGCGGCCTCAAAAATGCGGCTGTGCCAATAGGACAGGGTTTCACCTGCCGTGGCGCGGAAGCCCGAGCTAACCTCGGCACCGCGTCCGCCAAAACGCGAGGGCCAATGGTTTGCCATCACGACAAGGTCGGCTCCGGTGGTCAGGCGTTTAAATGTGGCCTGTAAGATATCCCGAGTGCCGGTGCGGCGCATAACGAAATGGTTGAACACCAGATTAGCATCGACCGAGAACAGCGTCGCGTCATACAGAAACGCGGTGTCGATACCGCGTGAACTTAGGTCGGCGGTGGCATGGACCACAGAATAGCTGCGGTTCGGCAAAGCCGCGTCCAAAGTCGTCTTGAGATCGGTCAGGACATGAGCGTCCTCGACCTCGCAGACGCCCAGTATGTCCGGGCCAGCGCCACCCTTCATCTGGCGGATGATCGCGGTGAGCTGGCCGAGCTTCGTTTGGTAGATTTGCGGCGTCCAACCGCGAAGATCGCTGGCCACCTGAGCCTTCACCCAATCAATGCGGAGCGGGTGATTTTCGGGGCCGAAGAGGTTCTCGAGATTCCAGAATGCGACAAGATGATCTGTCATGATCCAAGCCTTTTGAGGTCAATTGTTTGTGGTGTGAAATGAAATGCGCGCGCCAATAATTGCGCGCGTTCAGCCTAGCACAGATTGCACTTTGCGTCGAACAATGGATGCGAGGTGTCGACACATCATGCGTTTCCGTCGATGGAAACGGCCCGCGTCAGGCGATGTTGGTACTGCGCCCGGCTGCACGTCCAGAAAACAGGCAACCTCCTAGAAAAGTACCTTCAAGCGCGTTGTACCCATGGTAGCCCCCACCACCAAACCCTGCCACTTCGCCAGCCGCAAATAGGCCGGGGATCGGCGCACCGGATGGGTCCAACACCTGCCCGTCCAGCGCCGTGTGTAGCCCGCCAAGTGTCTTGCGGGTCAACAGGTTGAGCCGCACCGCGATCAGCGGGCAGTTCTTTGGATCAAGGATCCGGTGCGGTTTGGCAGTACGGATCAGGCGGTCACCAAGATAGTTGCGGGCTGCATGAATTGCCATGATCTGCGCATCTTTGGAAAACGGGTTGTCGATCTGGGCATCGCGCGCCTCGATCTGGTGGCGCAGATGCGCCTCATCAATCAGCCCATCTCCGGTGACTTGGTTCATGCCGCGCACCAGCGTGGGCAGATCATGGGCCACGACAAAGTCTGTACCACGTTCTTTGAACGCCTCGACCGGATCGGTTGCGCGCGTGCCGGACAGAATGCGCTGGCGGAGAACCTCCAACCACTTTCCCGAGGTAAAATCGGGGTTCTGTTCCGATCCCGACAGTGCAAATTCCTTTTTGATGATCTTCTGAGTAAGCACAAACCAACTGTAGTCGTAACCGGTATCGAGGATCGTTTTGAACGTGCCCAGACTGTCGAACCCCGGCAAGGCTGGTGGTGCAAAGCGGTTGCCTTCGGCGTCAAACCACATCGAGGATGGACCCGGCAGGATGCGGATGCCATGCGCAGGCCAGATCGGATCCCAGTTACGCACGCCTTCGGTATAAAACCAAAGGCGGTCTTTGTTTATAGCATGCGCACCAGCATGTTCCGAAATTTCGAGCATCCGCCCATCTACATGCGCCGGAACGCCCGACAGCATGTGCTGCGGCGGCGTGCCCAGACGGGCCGTGGGCCAATGCTTGCGGACCATCTCGGGATCGCCACCGATGCCTCCCGAGGTCACGATAAGGCTGGCCGCAGTCAGGCTGAAATCACCGATCACATCGCGGTTGGTCTCGGCCCCCTGTGGGGCGGAATCAGGAGCCAGTGTAACACCGGACGCCCCGGTGACCGCACCGTTGGTCTTGTCAATTCGGTCCACCCGGTGGCGAAACCGCAGGCTGATGAGCCCGGCGTTTGCATATTTCTGACAGCGCGTAATGAAAGGGGCCAGAACCCCCGGGCCAGTGCCCCATGTGATGTGGAACCGAGGCACCGAGTTGCCGTGTCCGTCCGCGAACCCACCGCCGCGTTCGGCCCAGCCCACCACGGGAAACCAGCGCATCCCCAAACCATGCAGCCACGACTGCATTTCGCCAGATGCAAAATCCAGATACGCCTCTGCCCATCGGCGCGGCAGAGCATCTTCGGGACGGTCGAACTGTGCCGACCCCATCCAATCGCTCAAGGCCAATGCGTGGCTGTCACGAATACCCATGCGGCGCTGTTCAGGCGTGTCGACCATGAACAGACCACCCAGCGACCAATGCGCCTGTCCGCCAAGGTTCTGCGGGCCTTCCTGGTCCAGCAGAATGACCGACTTGCCGCGCTCGGCCAGTTCGGCAGCCGCGACCAGTCCCGCCAGACCAGCACCTACGACAATCACATCTGCATCTGCCACGAACCCGCCCTCCCCGTTGGGTCACCTAGGCACAAGGGGTCTCATGATTGGTAGATCGTGGCAAACCTGCCGTTACGGCAGAGCGACCTAGGACTACATGTCGTCCTTTAGTTGAAACACGCACCAGGCCAACAAGGCCAAAAGCAAGAGGATAGGAATGATAAAAAAGGCGTCCATCTGGTTCTCCGTCGAGATGTTTCTTTCCGCTCTATGGCGTTGCCGAAGCATCAGCACAGGATTACACAGCATCTTGAACGCCAACCGGATGCAACACCAAGGCCCGGATTTGGCTGCCCCGCCGATCTGGATGCCTGAATTTTATGCACACTCAACCCGAGATCACCCCAGCCAATTGGGGCATGGTCGCGACCCTTGGCCTTGTCTGGGGAGCAACCTTTCTGTTCATCGAACTGGCACTGGAAGGCATAACGCCCTTCTGGCTGGCCGCCGGGCGCATTGGGTTTGCAGCCCTTCTGGCGGTGGCCATTTGGCAAATCCGCGGCGGGCGATTGTTTCTGACGCAAGACACAAGCTGGGGTGCGCTTGCGGTGTCGGGCCTGTTTAATTCGGCCGTGCCCTTCATGCTGCTTAGCTGGGGTCAACAGACCGTGACCTCGGGATTTGCCGGGGTGTCAATGGCTTCTGGCGCGTTGATCATGCTGCCATTGGCTCATCTCTTTGTGCCGGGCGAGCGCATCACGACGCGCCGCTTTATCGGAATGCTGGTCGGCTTTGCCGGGGTGACGGTGCTCTTGGGGGGACAAGCCTTTGCTTCGAGCGGTAGTCCGTTGGAGCCGTTTGGTCGGCTGGCCTGCATTGGCGCGGCGACGTGTTATGCGATCAGTTCGGTTCTGATGCGCCGCCTGCCGCCAGTTGATCCGTTCGGACTGGCTGCAATGGCGCTGGTATTCGGATCATTGCTGGTGATCCCGGCGGCCATTGTCGTCGAAGGCCCCCCGCCACTACCCGACACACGCACCTTGTGGATCGTTGCACTGTTGGGGCTGATCCCGACTGCAGGCGCGAACATGTTACGCATTCTGGTGATCCGCAGCGCCGGGCCGGTGTTCATGTCACTGGTCAGCTATCAGGTGCCGATGTGGTCGGTGATCCTTGGCATCGTCATTCTGGGCGAGCCATTCCGCCCCGCGTTGTTGCTGGCAATGGGACTGATCCTGCTTGGTGTTCTGGTCAGCCAGTGGGGCGCGCTGAACAGACTGTTCGGGCGGGGGATCACTCCCAGCAGCTGACAAGCACGGTCATGGCCGTGGCTTTGGCGGTAAGGTCTACCGGATCGAGGCGTGCAAGGCCGGGTGTGACCTGCGGAGACACGCCCGCACCGGACAACACCTGCTGAAGCGCTGCGCTGTTGGTGGCAAAGTTCACATCATCAGGCAGCTGGCGGCCTCCGGCATCATGCGGCACCAGCATGCCGATCACCGCGCCACCATCGTCAAGCACCGGACCGCCCGCATCGCCATCAAGCGTGCTTATGGCCAGACGGGTCAGCGTGTCTTCTCCACTCAGGCCGCTGAGGTCCGACAAACGACCAAAAGTCATTGTTGCGGACGGCAAAACACCTCCGAACGAGAAACCCGCTACAGCGATTTCGGACTGCAAGCGCGGCGCGCCATCGCGAAATTGGGCGATGTCGTTCGGCGCCAAGGGCTGTGTGGCTCGCAGGACCGCAACACCAAGCGACGGATCGGATGTCACCACTTCGGCGCTGTAGTCGTTGTTGAGCGTGATGCGGCCGCAATTTGCAACGGCCGTATCGGTGGTAGCCACCCTGCCCTGAGGGTCGACAAAGAACCCCGACGCAGTAAGCTTGGGTTTACGGATCGCAAGGCCCGCAACCAGATCAACACTTTGGCTATCCTCGGCGATCACCGCCGGGTCAAGAACGCCGTCGATCGGTGCAAAGCTGGATTGCATGGCGGCCAGAATTCGGGTGCGGCGCTCTTCGTCAGCTGCGGGCCAAACCAATGTGAAGCCCTTGATCGCGCCTCCATCAAGTCGCGCTTCGGTGTGGGACACAATGCGGCTGTTCTGCCCGGTGAGGGTAAAACTGTCCCGGCTGCGGTCGCGCGGGCCGTCCAGCGGCACGATATCGAGGGTCTGCATGATCTCGTAAAGCCCGGCCAGACGGTCTTGGTCGCCGGGCTGACTGATGAGCAAAACGCGCGCACCTTCGACTGATCCTGTCGGCTCGAAATGCGCAAAGGGGCTATCGTAGCGATCGAAGGCCACAGCGCCCAGCGGCAGATCAATGGCGATGCCTGCTCTTGCGTCGCGGATAGATCGAATGTCCATGCCTTCCAGCACCGCGTTGTACTGGCGAAACAGCTCGGCCCGCTGCGCGGTTGTCAGAATACCAGTGTCTTCGAAACCGTTGAATTGCTGCCAAGCGGCCATTGCGGACCGGGTGCCTCGGCCAAATGCGCCATCAATGCTCGAATTGTAAAAACCTGACCAACGCAGAGCAATTTGCAGTGCTTCGCGTTCTTCGCGGGTCAGCAGCCCCTCTGACGCACGGGCTTCGCGCGGGGTTTCGTCGGCGTCTAGTGGATCGGGTTCAGGTGCTGTTACGATCTCGGGCACACTGATTGGTGGGACAGCGGCCGGACCTGCACCGATCGGCCAAATGCGCTGCCCATAGCGTTCTGGCGCTTCAAGATAGCTGTCGCTGGGGATCAAGCGCTGTGCACGTAGGCTGCCCAACACGCGCCCAGCCTCGTCGCGGGGATAAGGCCCGAGAGCGATACCATACCAGCCCCGGCCCAAATCGAACCCGTTCACATCGGGAAGATTGGAGGCATAGTCGCGCAAACGATCTTCGGCGACGGACAAACTGGGCTGTGCTTCGATTTGCACATAAACGCTGTCCTGCGCCAATGCAGATTGGCCCCAAAACATCAGTGTCGCCAAGACCGTAAATAACAAATTGCGCAACATTATTTCGTCACCCGCCCGAAAAACCTATTTCAGGCACATGCTCTAACAAGATTGCGCCGCTACTGGAACGCGAAAATTAGAACCTCGCACGCAATTGACCCCCGGACCCCATGCGCCTAATCAGGCGCCAGTGCAAACCGGGGTGACAACGCCATGGATCAGACCATCACGAAGCCGCGCAGTTTTCAGGAGATCATCCTGCGTCTGCAGACCTATTGGGCCACCAAAGGCTGTGCCGTGATGCAGCCCTATGACATGGAAGTGGGTGCCGGTACGTTCCACCCAGCCACCACGCTGAGGTCTTTGGGATCAAAGCCGTGGGCCGCAGCCTATGTGCAGCCGTCGCGCCGCCCGACCGATGGGCGCTATGGTGAGAACCCGAACCGCTTGCAGCATTATTACCAGTACCAAGTGCTGATCAAACCGTCGCCGCCCGACCTACAAGAGCTGTATCTCGGGTCATTGCGGGCCATCGGGATCGACATGGCGCTGCATGACATCCGCTTTGTCGAAGACGACTGGGAAAGCCCGACGCTTGGCGCATGGGGGCTAGGCTGGGAAGTCTGGTGTGATGGCATGGAAGTGTCGCAATTCACGTATTTTCAACAGGTAGGCGGGCATGACTGTCATCCGGTGTCGGGCGAACTGACCTACGGATTGGAGCGGTTGGCAATGTATGTGCTGGGCGTCGATCATGTTATGGACATGCCCTACAACGACCCGGACGCGCCAATTGCGCTGTCGTATGGCGATGTGTTCCGCCAGACCGAACAAGAATATTCCCGCTGGAACTTTGACGTGGCGGATACGGACGTTCTACTGCGTCATTTCGAGGAAGCCGAGGCGGAATGCGCCCGAATTTTGGATCAGACCGAGGACGATCCGAAGACTGGAAAGCGCATTGTTATGGCCCATCCGGCCTATGATCAGTGCATCAAGGCCAGCCACATTTTCAACCTGCTCGATGCACGGGGCGTGATCTCGGTTACGGAACGACAAAGCTATATCGGCAGAGTGCGGGCGCTGGCCAAAAGCTGCGCGGATGCTTTTGTGATGACCGAAGCCGGAGGACATGCCGCCTGATGGCACAGGCTAACCGAAATACGCCACTGCGCCGGGCTAAATACAGCCTGATGCAGCACCTGCCGGGAGAGCTTGGGCTGAAATATCGCCGCAAGTTACGCAAGCTTTTTGCGCCCGCTGCAGAGGCGGAATTTCGCGAGGCTTTGACCGAGGCGGCTGGTAAGATTTGCGTCGACCTTGGCGCCAATCTAGGTCAGCACACCCGCACCATGGCGGCCCATGCCGCCAAAGTTTATGCGTTCGAGCCTGACCCCTGGACAGCCGCAGAATTGCGCAAACGCTTGGCCGATGTCTCGAATATCGAAGTGATCGAGGCCGCTGCAGGCACCGAGGACGGAACATTTCCGCTCTATCGAACGTCGTCTTTCGACTCTGACCCAGTGGAACAATCACAATCGTCGTCGCTCATGGCGCAGAAGCGCAATATCGACAAGGCCAGCGCTGTGGACGTGAACGTCATCGACTTTCCCGCCTTTCTGGCCGCACTGGATGGTGACATTGCGGTGATCAAAATGGATATCGAGGGGGCCGAGGTTCCGCTTCTGGAAGCGCTTTTTGACCATCCGGTAAAAAAGCGGATCGGGCATCTTTTTGTCGAAACGCACGAGAGCCGCATCCCCGACCTCTTGGCGCGCACTGACGCGTTGCGGGCGCGTGCGGCAACAATGACGCAACCGCGCGTGAACATGGATTGGAAATAGGCAATGACCGGCAAGATCCTTACCATCGTCATAGCCGTCAGCGCGCTGATTGCGGGTGTGGCTATGTATTACCTGCAGGTGTATGCCTACTACGATACCGTCACGCCAAATGGTGTGGATGATGTACAACTGACCACGCTGAGCGGAACGCGAGAAACCATTCTTTATGAGGATTTTCAAGCGATTGACAGCGAAAGCTCACCCATTAGGTTCAGAGCGTGCTTCACCACACAGACGCCGCTGTCGACGCTGACATCCACCTATGAGCAGTATCTTGGTTCATCTCCGCGCAATGCGCCGAGCTGGTTCGAGTGCTTCGACGCCGATACCATTGGCCAAGATATCGATAATGGTCGCGCACTGGTGTTCACGAGCCAGCGTAACCTCGAATTCGGGATCGACCGGGTGGTCGCGATCGCCGAAGACGGGCGCGGTTATATTTGGCACGAAATCAACGATTGCGGGGACAAGGCCTATGATGGCAGCCCCTTGGGCGAAGATTGCCCCGAACGCGAAACTGGAGGCAATTGATGCCAGACCTTCTGATCGAGCTTTTTTCTGAGGAAATCCCGGCGCGGATGCAGGGCAAGGCCGCTGACGACCTCAAGACACGGGTGACCAATGGTCTGGTCGAGGCGGGTCTGACCTATGCCGGTGCCGCGGCCTTTGCCACGCCCCGCCGCCTGGCGCTGCGCGTGGATGGGCTGACCGAACGGTCGCCGGACGTCAAGGAAGAACGCAAGGGACCGCGCGTTGACGCGCCCGACAAGGCCATCGAAGGGTTTCTGCGCGGCGCGGGTTTGACACGCGACGACCTGATCGAACGGGACGAAAAGAAAGGCCGCGTCTTCTACGCGGTGATCGAAAAGCCGGGCCTTCCTGCTGCCGAGATCGTAGCAGAGGTTCTTGAGGATGCGATCCGCAACTTCCCATGGCCGAAATCGATGCGCTGGGGCGCAGGCAGCCTGCGCTGGGTACGTCCGTTGCACCGGATCGTCTGCTTGCTGTCGCGTGAGGATGGGTCGGAAATTGTGCCGCTAGATGTGGACGGCATCGTGTCGGGCCGCACCACCGAAGGTCACCGCTTCATGGCCCCGGGTGCGTTCGATGTGACCGGGTTCGACGACTATGAGGCCAAGCTGAAGCGCGCGCATGTGGTATTGGATGCCGCCGAGCGGGCCGAGGCAATCTGGCAGGACGCGACCAATCAGGCCTTCGCAAGCGGGCTTGAGGTGGTCGACGACAAAGGGCTGCTGGCCGAGGTGGCCGGGCTGGTCGAATGGCCTGTCGTTTTGATGGGCGAGATCGGAGAGGATTTCCTTGGTCTGCCAGCCGAGGTGCTTCAAACTTCTATGAAAGAGCACCAAAAGTTCTTTTCCGTGAAAAACCCCAAGACGGGCCGGATCGAACGGTTCATCACTGTGGCAAACCGTGAAACCGCCGATCATGGCGCGACCATCCTTGCCGGCAACCAGAAGGTGCTATCGGCGCGTCTGTCGGATGCGAAGTTCTTTTGGGAAAACGATTTGCGCGTGGCCAAATCCGATGGCCTGACCGCTTGGACCAACAGTTTGACCAACGTGACCTTCCACAACAAGCTGGGATCACAAAAGGCGCGCATTGACCGCATTGCGGCCTTAGCGCGTGAATTTGCGCCCGTCGTGGGTGCAGATGCAGATCTGGCAGCACAGGCCGCGACCGTGGCCAAGGCCGATTTGGCGTCGGAAATGGTTTATGAATTCCCTGAACTTCAGGGGCTAATGGGCCGCTACTATAGCGACGCTGCAGGATTGCCGACCGAAGTCGGCGCGGCCTGCCAAGAGCATTATTCGCCGCTTGGCCCGTCGGATGATGTGCCCTCGGCTGCTGTGTCTGTGGCTGTCGCGCTGGCCGACAAGATCGACACGCTGACCGGGTTTTGGGCGATTGACGAGAAACCCACAGGATCGAAAGACCCGTTTGCGCTGCGTCGTGCAGCGCTTGGGGTGATCCGGTTGGTGTTGGAGAACGGGCTGCAAATGCCGCTTGATCGGTTTATCGACCTGCAACTTGTCCGGCACAAAGGCCACCTGATCGACGGTGTCAGCGAGACAGATATCGACGACTTGATCCGCGAGATTGCGGAGCATGGTGTATTTAGCGCCGCCTATCGCACGCTCAAAGCGCGGCGTGACGGCGCGACCGACGGTCTGGATGCGATGAATGGGGAAGTGCCCGACAAATCCGTCGACCTCCTCTCTTTCTTCCACGACCGCCTCAAGGTGTATCTCCGCGATCAGGGCGTGCGGCATGACGTGATCGACGCTTGCCTTGGAATGCCCGGCAACGATGATCTGGCGCTGCTGGTCAATAGGGCCAAGGCGTTGCAAGCGGTGCTCGATACCGAGGATGGCGAAAACCTTGTTCAGGGCTTCAAGCGGGCGAATAACATCCTGACGCAGGCCGAAGAAAAGGACGGTGTGGAATACTCGTACGGTGGTGACGCGAAATTCGCCGAAGACCCGACCGAAACCGCACTGTTCGAGGCGCTTGCCACTGCCGAGGCCAAGATTACCCCGGCGATGCAGGCGCAGGATTTCAGTACTGCAATGGCGGCAATGGCTGCGTTGCGGGGGCCGGTCGATGCCTTCTTCGAAGCAGTGCAGGTCAATGCTGACAACGACGTTTTGCGGCGCAATCGACTTAACCTTCTGAGCAGCATTCGCAGTACCTGTTTGCAGGTCGCCGATCTGACCAAGATCGAAGGATAACACCTGCGCGATAAACGCCACTTGTCAGAGCGTGCGCCGGACGTATGCTGCGTGCACATTTAAGAGGTGCTGCGGTGCAGAAACCAAGTCCTGACAACCCGGATGTGACCCTCATCACGCCGAGTTCCCCCATGTCAACGCCCACCCATGGCGGGCGGGCGAAGTGTTTGCAGCGCCTCGTCCGGCTTGATCTTCCGGTGCCGCGCACCGTGGCACTTTCATTCGCGACAGTACACCAGATCGCATCCGGGTACCGCCCGGACGTGTCTGGTGTTCTGAACGAATTCGACTCCAAGGCCCTGCTTTGTGTGCGTCCGTCCTCTGAAGACCCCGATTGGGGCGGTCCGGGAGCGGTTCTCAATATTGGTATGAATGATACGCGTTACGTTGCATTGTGCGACCAGATCGGGACCGCCGCTGCGACAGAAATCTACCTGCGGTTCGTAATGAACTACGCGATCGACGTCGCGCGGCTTGACGCCGAGGCATTCGACGAGATCGACGGTGACGGGCACGGCGCGCTGACCGAAGCATTGAAGCTTTACGAAGAAGAAGCGGAAGAGCCATTTCCGCAAGATCCCGCTGTGCAACTGGCCGAGATCCTGCGGTCCATGGCGCGGGCCTGGGAAGGCACAACAGCGCGGTTGTTGCGACAAGCCAAAGGAGCACCGGTCGATGCGGGGCTGGGTCTTGTGGTGCAGGAAATGGCGCTGGGTTTGGGCAGCGGCGAATGTGGATCGGGCGTGTTGCAGTTGGTCAACCCGTCAACTGGCTTGCCGCAGATCACCGGCCGTTACCTTAGCCAGAGCCAAGGCCGCGAAGCGCTGGACGGCGGCGCAGCGTCGATTTTCCTTGAGAAAGACCCGCGCGGGCCATCTCTTGAGGACTTGGCGCCCCAAGCATTTTCCGCGCTCAAGAAGCATGCGGCGTTGATGCGCGCGCGCTTGCGCGAGGAAATGCAGATCGAGTTCACCATCGAGAACGGCAATCTGCATATTCTGGACGGTGTGCGTGTTGAACGCAGCGCACGAGCAGCATTGCGGATCGTCGTACGACTTGCTGAAGACGGGATCATTACCAAGCAAGAGGCGGTGATGCGGATTGAACCGCGTGCCCTATCCGAACTTTTGCACCGTCAGGTGGCCGCAACCGCCAAGCGGGACATTCTGGGAACAGGCATCGCCGCCAGCCCAGGGGCTGCAACGGGCAAGATCGTGTTTTCCTCCGAGGCCGCACAAGCCGGTGCCGCACGGGGCGAGCCGTGTGTTCTAGTCCGACGCGAAACCAGCCCCGAGGATATCCGCGGCATGCATGTGGCCTGCGCCGTGCTGACCGAACGCGGCGGCATGACCAGCCACGCGGCGGTGATCGGACGCGGTTTGGGTCTGCCTTGCGTCGTAGGCGCGGCCAATCTGCGCTTCCACGTCAAGCGTAGGCAGTTGGT
Source organism: uncultured Marivita sp. (assembly GCA_947503115.1). GTDB lineage: Bacteria > Pseudomonadota > Alphaproteobacteria > Rhodobacterales > Rhodobacteraceae > Marivita. The sequence goes on along the minus strand of CANNCS010000007.1, from coordinate 21,213 downwards.
GGCGACCGATGGTCGGGTGCTCAAGGAAGGTGACGAGATCACCGTGGACGGCACCAATGGTCAGGTGTTGGCCGGGTCGGTCGAGATGATCGAAGCGACGCTGGACGAGACTTTCCGCACCTTCATGAGTTGGGCCGACGCAGAGCGCGATATTGGTGTGCGCGCCAATGCCGATACGCCTGCCGATGCCAAGACCGCATTGCATTTCCGTGCGCAAGGTATTGGCCTTTGCCGAACCGAACACATGTTCTTCGAGACCGAACGCCTCACCCCGATGCGCGAGATGATCTTTGCCCAGAACCCGCAGGACCGCCAAGCGGCGTTGGAACTCGTGCTGCCAATGCAGCGGGCGGACTTCCTTGAGTTGTTTCGCATCATGCAGGGCCAGCCAGTGTGCATCCGTCTGTTTGACCCACCCCTGCACGAATTCCTGCCCACCAGCCGAGCAGGTCAGCGCGAACTGGCCGAAGCGTTGGACATCCCGGTGAGCGACGTCACCCGCCGGATCGAGAGCCTTGCGGAATACAACCCCATGTTGGGAATGCGCGGCGTTCGTCTGGGGATTTCCGTGCCCGAGATCTATGACATGCAGGCGCGCGCAATTTTTGAGGCTACGGTAGAAGCTGCCGAAGAAGGCATCACCATCGTGCCGGAAATCATGGTCCCGCTGGTGTCAGCCAAGCGCGAGGTCGAACTGGTGCGCGGTCGGGTCGAGGCGGTGGCTGCTGCTGTACGGACCGAACGAAGTGCCGATTTTTCTTACCGTCTGGGTGTGATGGTCGAAACCCCCCGCGCCTGCCTACGCGCAGGCGACATTGCCGAGCACAGCCATTTCCTAAGCTTCGGCACCAACGACTTGACGCAGATGACCTATGGTCTGTCCCGCGACGATGCAGGACGGTTCATGTCGGAATATGTCCGGCAGGGCGTATTCAGCGAAGACCCGTTCCACATCCTCGACACCGAGGGCGTGGGTGAGTTGCTACGCCTTGGCGTAGTCCGCGGCCGGGCTGTAAAACCCAATGTTGTGCTTTCAATTTGTGGTGAACATGCCGCCCATACCGAATCAATCGCCTTCTGCCGGGCGGCAGGATTCGACTATGTAAGCTGTTCACCGTTCCGGGTTCCGGTGGCGCGTCTTGCCGCAGCGCAGCTTGCACTAGCCGACAAGATCGGGTAGTTTTAAGCAGGTTTTGGCCTAAATCTTGCCGAAACTCCTGAATGGGCAGCGGCCATGCACGGCGTGCATGGGCGATAAACTTGTTAAAATCCCAATATTTCTGTAACAGCCCGTCGACTGCGCGGCGCTGCCACATTTTTGTGCATGGCGTCGCCACCCACAACGCCGCGAGATCAACACTCGGTATGACGAGATTGTTTGCATTGATATTGGCCGCCGCCGTCATGGCCACGCCGACACTGGCAGAGCGCACAAAAGAGGCCGCACAAGAGCTTCTGAACCAAGAAAAATCCATGATGGTGTCAGCAGGGCAATCGCACCTGACATCACTGGTGACCCCCCTGGCCCGCAAGGCCGCAATCTACAACGCATCATGGCTGAACGCCCAAGACGCTGCATCTGGTGGCGCACAATGGGAATGTCTTGCCGAAGCGCTCTACTTCGAAGCGCGCGGTGAAACCATCAAGGGCCAGTTCGCCGTTGCCGAAGTGATCATGAACCGCGTCGATAGCGGCCGCTTTCCAGACAGTGTCTGCGCAGTGATCAATCAGGGAACTGGCAAAAAATATCAGTGCCAGTTCACCTATACCTGTGACGGTATCCCCGAACGTATCCGTGAACCCAAGGCTTGGGACCGGGTCGGCAAGGTCGCGCGCGCAATTCTGGATGGCCGTGTCCCGATGAACCTCACTAATGGTGCCACCCACTACCACACCACAGCGGTTCGTCCGCGATGGTCGCGTACCTACACCAAAACGACCTCGATTGGCGTGCACGTATTCTACCGTCACACATGGCGCGTCAGCTCGAACGGCTGATCTGAAACAAGACTTTTGTCATTTGGATGTCGCGAGCGGTGGCTGAAATGCCCCTTCGCGGCATTTTCGTTTGCTCTGTCCTCTGATAGCCCAGACAAGACCGACGAGAGGACGCGCTATGAGCTCTGAAATTCGACTTGCCTTTGCGCACCCGTCCGAACGGGCCATCGCCACATCCGATGATGGCCCTGTGGACCGTATTTCGCTGCGCGATCACATCGTCGAGGTCGAGATTGGCGCGTTTCAAGCAGAACGCGGCACACGGCAGCGGATCTGCTTTAACGTTGTGGTAGAGGTCCAACCAATCGTCGGCCATATTGACGATGATGTGGATCGTATCTTGTCCTATGACCGTGTGACCGAGGCGATTGCGACTGAATTGGGTGCGGAGCGGTTGAACCTTCTCGAAACGCTGGCGGAACGGATCGCAGAACGCATCCTTCTGGAGCCGCAAGCGTTGCGGACCTTTGTACGGATCGAAAAGCTTGACCGTGGCCCCGGTGCGCTGGGGGTCGAGATTGTGCGCTCGCGCGGTGAACTGGGCGATAGTGTTCCCGATTCTAGCCATGAACGCCCGCATCCGCGGGTGGTTTACCTAACCAATGCCGCGCTGAAGTCGGAACATTTGGGCACTTGGATCGACCAGCTTTCTGCCGAACCTGCTCCGCTGATCTTGTGCGTAGGTCTGCCCGACGGCCCCCGGCCCGACGTTGGACACCCGATGGCACAGCGACGTATCGACCTATTGGCGATCGAACAGAATGGCTGGATGTTGGCGTCCCGCGATGCCCGGTGCAAAGTCGTGGCGACCCGCACGGAACTGGATTGGGCGATGAAGAACGGTCAGGTTTGTGTCTGGGCCCCATCAAAAATCGTTCTGGACGCGGTCGAAGGACCGGACGCCCCTGTGACAGAGTCTGCCGCTCTGACCGGCTGGTTTGCCACGGAAATGGAAGCAAGCGAGCTATTGGTAATTGGAGCCGACGCGCCTCGCGTGGCGAATGTTTCAGTTCGCAACAGCGCCATCGGCGAAAGCGTGCTCTAAACGCTTGTCAAACCGCGCAATGCGTTTCATTCACACGCCATGAAATCGTATTTTCGCCCCCTGCCCCAAGCTGCGGCTTCGCGCCCTAGAGACGCGTTTGACCTTGCTGGTGGTCCACTGTGGTTCACACACGCCGTCGCACTGCGCCGCGGCGGGATACCTGAGGTTGTTCCCGCCAAAGCGATCCCGGAGGACGTACTGGCCCGCCTGACTGCTCCAAGGCCCCCCATCGCTGGAATGGACATGAGTGGCGTGACCTTGATGGGCATTCTCAACGTCACACCCGACAGCTTTTCCGACGGTGGGCGCTACCTCGACCCCGATGCAGCGGTCGCACAGGCCCGGCGGATGGCCGAAGACGGCGCCGGGATCATCGACGTGGGTGGCGAAAGCACCCGGCCGGGGGCCGAAACAGTGCCCGTGGACGAGGAAATCAGGCGCGTGCGCGGTCCAATTACGGCAATCGCTGCTGGCCTGTCGGTGCCAATCTCCATCGACACGCGCAAGGCGCCTGTGGCCGAGGCAGCGCTCGACGCGGGTGCCGCGCTGGTCAATGACGTGGCGGGTTTCACCTTTGATGCAAATCTTGCCCCGTTGTGTGCAACACGACAAGCGCCTGTCTGCGTGATGCATGCCCAAGGCGATCCGCAAACGATGCAGGATGCGCCACGCTATGACGATGTGCGGCTCGATGTGTACGACTTCTTGTCGGAGCGGGTTGAGGCTTTGGTGGCGCAGGGCATCGCCCGCAATCAGATCTTGGTCGATCCGGGTATCGGCTTTGGCAAAACGCTGGATCACAACCTCGCCCTGCTGCGCGACATCGCAGTGTTTCACGGCCTGGGATGCCCGATCCTGCTGGGCGCATCGCGCAAAAAATTCATCGGCACGATTTGCGGGGCTGGCACAGCGGAAACACGAGTCGCCGGCTCTGTTGCAGTGGCCTTGCATGGAGCGTCACTAGGTATACAAGTTATCCGTGTGCATGACGTAAGGGAAACATGCCAAGCGTTGAAGATGTGGCGTGCAATCGAGTGGGGTATCGAGAATGGGGCGTAAGCTTTTTGGCACGGATGGCGTGCGCGGGACGGCGAATGTCCATCCCATGACGGCGGATATGGCGCTACGGATCGGAGCCGCGGTCGGTCGGCATTTCAGACAAGATTCCAAAGGGGTGCACCGGGTCGTGATCGGCAAGGACACGCGCCAGTCGGGCTATATGTTTGAAAACGCACTGACAGCCGGGCTGACCTCAACAGGTATGAACGTGTTGCTGCTAGGGCCAGTGCCGACCCCGGCTGTGGGGCTATTGACGCCTTCGATGCGCGCCGATCTGGGGATCATGATTTCGGCCAGCCACAACCCGGCCGCTGACAATGGGATCAAGTTCTTCGGACCTGACGGGTTCAAACTGTCGGATGCAGATGAAGCCGAAATTGAAGCTTTGATCGAAACCGGTGTCGAGTCGGCACAAGCCGCGAACATCGGACGCGCCAAACGCATCGACGACGGTCGCTTCCGCTACCAAGAGCGGGTCAAATCGACCTTCCCGTCAGATTTACGGCTGGATGGGCTCAAGGTGGTGATCGACTGCGCCAATGGAGCGGCCTACAAGACCGCCCCAGAAGTTCTTTGGGAATTGGGCGCCGAGGTCATCTCGCTTGGCGTGTCCCCGAACGGCACCAATATCAACGAAGGCTGCGGGTCCACCCACCCACAATTGGCCGCTGCTGCCGTGGTGGCACATGGCGCGGACGTGGGGATTTGTCTTGATGGCGACGCGGATCGGGTGATCCTGATCGACGAAACCGGACAAGTGGCCGATGGCGACCAGATCATGGCGCTGATGGCCGCGCGTTGGGCTGAAGAGCAACGCCTGCACGAAGGCGTTCTGGTGGCCACCGTCATGTCCAATCTCGGGTTGGAGCGTTTTCTGACCGGGCGCGGGCTGCGGCTGGAACGGACCGGTGTTGGCGATCGCTATGTGGTTGAAGCAATGCGGCGGGGCGGCTGGAACCTTGGCGGCGAACAGTCGGGCCATATCGTGATGACAGATTTCGCCACAACAGGCGACGGGCTGATGGCTGGAATGCAGTTTCTGGGTGAAATGTGCCGCACCGGCAAACCCGCCAGCGCGTTGGCACGCAATTTCGACCCGGTGCCGCAATTGCTCAAGAACGTGCGATATGATCCGTCAGTGGCCCCGCTCGAAGTGGGATCTGTCAAATCGGCGATCGCAGATGCCGAGGCGCGCCTGGATGGCAAAGGCCGGTTGCTGATCCGCAAGTCCGGGACCGAACCGCTGATCCGGGTGATGGCGGAATGCGAAGACGAAGCGCTGTTGCTGGAGGTCGTGGACGGGATCGTCGCCGAGGTCGCCGCGTCGGTATAGTGGTCGCGGATGGGCCAACCCATCCGGGGTTAGTATTGACAAAAACGGTGCCTAATCGTCAAAGACGGCGCTTACAATAGCGCCGTCGAGCGCGACCATCGCGGGCCATTCCACGCACGCGTCGTAAGCCACCATGACACGCCAATCATTAAAGAAAGCAACCACGTAGCTACCGACGTTCAATTGATTTGGGAAGCACAACGCACCAAAGTGCCAGTGGTTCATGCCGCCTTGCATCGGACGCGCCAACATACCCAATCCGTAAACCGCGCCACCACCAAAATCACCCGAAGGGCCTTTCAGCGTATCGGTTTGTGTGTCGAACCAATGGGCGTGAAACGACAGGTAATCTTTCGCGGTGATGGACCACCCACCCCATGATAGAAATGCTCCGCTTCTGGGTGACGGGTGTGCCATGACGCCTGCGGGGGTCAGCGCCAGATCGCGACAAGTATGCTCGTACGGTGACCCAGAAGCAGCTTCGATCACCATCGCAGCCAAAGCGTAGTTGTCGTTGGAGTAGACCAAACCGTCTCCACCGGTTGGTGCACCCCTATTCTGCATGTGCGCAACGATGTCTGCCGCGCGGTGCGTCGGATCATCGAGCCATGTGCGCATGTAAATCTGTGTAGCGTCCTGTGTGATGCCGCTTTGATGCGTGATCACGTCAGCCACGCTCATGTCTGCGAAACCGGGAACATATTTCGCGACGGGATCATCCCATGCCAAGGATCCGATCTTCACCAGCTCGGCTGCGCAAATTGCGGTAATGGCTTTGGACAGGCTGGCAAGTTCTATGACCGCGTCAACGTTAATGCCAAGATCGAAAACAACCGTGTCGGCGTCTGGGGACCGAATGGCCACCACGCCCCTTGCGCCATGTTCGGTGAGCCAGCCGCTGACCGCAGCTGCCACGTCATCGGGCGTTTGCGCCGCCCCTGTGCTAGCTATGCAGCACAGCAGGGCGGCGGCGCGCCACATCAGGTGGTCGCTTTGCCGTAGATCCCGGCCACCTTGGCGATGGCCTGTTCAGGCGGAAGTTCTTCGCTTTCGCCAGTCCGACGGGAAGTCAGTTCGACCACACCGTTCTTGAGCCCGCGTGGGCCGACGGTAATGCGCCACGGTAGGCCGATGAGGTCCATCGTGGCAAATTTGCCGCCTGCTCTCTCGTTGCGGTCGTCGTAAAGTGGCTCCAGACCGATTGCCATGAAGCTGTTATAAAGCGCCTCGCAAGCGGCGTCCGCTTCTTCATCACCCTGCTTGAGGTTGACGATTCCGCAATGGAACGGGGTCACACCTTCGGGCCAGATGATACCGTTGTCGTCATGGCTGGCTTCGATGATCGCGCCCAGAAGTCGGCTGACACCAATACCGTGGCTGCCCATGTGCACCGGCACTTTGTTGCCTTCGGAATCGGCCACGGTCGCGCCCATTGCTTCGGAATATTTGGTGCCAAAGTAGAAAATCTGGCCCACTTCGATGCCACGTGCAGTGCGTTGACGGTCAGCAGGTACTTTTGCGAACTCGGCGTCGTCGTGCGTTTCATCTGTGCGGGCATAGCGCGAGGTGAACTCTTCCAGAACTGCCTGACACTGAGCCACGTCATCATAATCAATGGCGCGGTCACCAAATTTCAGATCGGTGATCTCGCTGTCATAGAACACTTCGCTTTCGCCAGTTTCAGCCAGAACAAGGAATTCATGCGTGTCGTCGCCACCAATGGGACCAGAGTCCGCACGCATCGGGATCGCTTGCAGGCCCATGCGCTCGTAGGTGCGCAGGTAGCTGACCAGATGGCGGTTATAGGCGTGCAACGCGTCTTCCTTGGTCAGGTCGAAATTGTAGCCGTCTTTCATCAGGAATTCGCGACCCCGCATCACGCCAAAGCGCGGGCGGATCTCGTCACGGAATTTCCACTGAATGTGGTAGAGCGTCAGCGGCAGGTCTTTGTAGCTGCCCACATGGGAGCGGAAGATGTCGGTGATCATCTCTTCGTTGGTGGGACCATAGAGCATATCGCGGTCCTGCCGGTCGCGGATGCGCAGCATTTCAGGACCGTAGGCATCGTAGCGGCCGGATTCTTTCCACAAGTCAGCAGATTGCAGCGTCGGCATCAGCATCGGGATATGGCCCGCGCGTACCTGTTCCTCGTGCACGATCTGTTCGATATTGCGCAGCACCCTGTAGCCAAGTGGGAGCCACGAATAGATGCCAGCGCTGGCCTGTTTAATCATACCGGCACGCAGCATCAGCCGGTGGCTGACGATCTGTGCCTCGGCGGGGGTTTCTTTAAGAACGGGCAGGAAATAGCGGGACAGGCGCATCTGGGACCTCGGATGGGTGGTTTGGCTCGTCCTAGCGGGTTGCAACGGAACGAACAAGTGCGGGTCGCGCAAAGCTAAGATGGTCTGGTCTTTGCAAGTGGTTGTGGTCTGAGGCGATTGCCGAATGAACCGGGATGTGAATGCGCGAAAACGAGACGATGACTTTGGCGCTTGCGCAGCACCTGTTTCAGGGCGTCGGTATGGTGACTGCGCTGGCCGTTGCTGCGGTGATCTTGGCCGTTGTGGCGCGCAGCTCGGCTTGGCGGGCTGGTCTGTCACAAAATACCCAGACAGTTCTTAATCCCGTGCGGGCGATGACGCGCACATCGCGACAGGTCGATCCGGTGGCGACGGCCCGTGAATGGTTAACCGCGCACAGCATCGACCGCCGAATCCGCAAGGCAGAGGCGCAGTTGACCGCGCTCGAGACTGTCAGCGAAGAAGGTATAGGACGGTCAGCCCCCTTGGTTGATGCTCGGGTCCGTGCGCTATTGTCACTCGAGCAGATTGCGCAAGACGCAGTATCTGTAAATCAGGGACACACCCATGTCCGAACGATGCAGATTCTTTGTGCCTATATCCGGGAGGCCGCGCCAGCGTCGGGCGCGATAGTCTTTCCTCTTCAGGAATGGCCCCCCTTGAAAGACACCGCGACCAAGAATGAAAAGGCGCAACATCTGGCGTGGCGGGATGCGCGATTTTCGAACAAAACAAACCCCAATGCGCGTGATTGGGCTGCATCGCTGAAAACTCCGCGTGAAGACATCGCGCTGGCGCTCAGAATCCTTGGACGGCGAGGACCTCCGCGGCGCGCGGTAGAGGCCAGGTGGATTCAAGGTGAAATGCACGAAGGGCATTGGGTTTTCGACGCGCCCTGCCCTGTCTTGGAATACCCAGAAGACGGCGCATTGCCCGATGCCCAAAAGATCAAAGCGTTCAAAACCGACCTGCAAAACTGGACCAGAACCCTATCCGCGTACAGCGGCTACCGACCCGATCTAAGAGAAACGAACTTACAAGCAGCCGACCTGACAAACTTAGATCTGAGTGGTTGCCAATTGGACGGAGCCCGGCTGGAAGGGGCTGTATTGCGCTCTGCGCGATTGGTTGGCACGTCGCTGCAGGAAACGCGGTTGGATGGCGCGGACCTCCGCGGCGCACGTATGGAAGGGGCAAACCTATCCAAAGCCACATTGGAGGCGGCTAACCTCAAAGGGGCGCAGTTGCAGGGCGTGATATTCAACGCCGCGCGTTTGGAATGGGCGAACCTGACCAACGCAGGACTGGAGGGTGCAGAGTTTCAGAATGCCAAAATGGAGGTGGCATCGCTCTACAAGGCACGCCTGGCCGGTTCGGTGTTCTACAGGGCCAGAATGGACGGAGCGGTACTCGGCCTCGCCCAGATGAACGGCGCCGATCTACGTCGCGCCAGGATGAGTTGGGCCAATCTTCGAGACGCGCGATTGGATGGCGCAAACCTGAGTTGGGCCAGATTGGAAGGTGCGGACCTTGGTGGAGCATACATGTTTGGCGTTCAGCTTTATCGGGCGCAATTACAATCTGCCAACCTCAGACGCGCGCAGTTGGGTCAGGCGTTGCTTCATAAAACACAATTCGCAGACAGCACGTCCCTTCAAAGCGCCACCTTCGGCCATGCCCTGCTAAAACAGATCGTTTTTGCCGACAGATCTGTAACCGCCGCACAAATCAAAAATTGCTTTGGCGATGCCAGTGTCATTTTACCAAAAGGGATCGCCCGCCCCGAACACTGGCCGCAGTGGGAAGTCCCGGTTTTCGGGAAGAACGGTATTCTGGATTTATGGCGGCAATGGCGGGACGATCCCGATGTCTATGTGTCGCCACCAAAGCCGAAGTGACCGTTCGCCAAATCTGATACCAAGCCGTCCCAAGACTCCGTATCCGGCGACGGGTGCATCTAGGTCAGGATGGTTGTGTGACGCTGGTATGTGGACTCTGCTCAGAAAATCGACCAGCCTCGTTTCGACAATGGGTTCAGAGAATGGTTGAAGAATGACGATTGACGTGCCGGTTTTCGACGAGACCGACTCTCTGAACGAAATCCTCGCCCTTGGTTTCGAGGCCGTACCCTTTGCGGCGCTGTTTTATCTGCCGGACGCAAAGCTGACGCTGCTGTGGCGCAACTCGGCACATGCGGTGATGTCGGCTTCAGTCGGGGCCGATATTAGCGGTATGGGCATGTTCGAGGCGTTTCCACCAAGCGCTGATGCCGAAGGGTCGGACGCGGTGAATTTCATCCGTAATGCGACTGACGAAATCCTGCGCACCGGCAAACCACAAGAAGTAGGCCCGGCCCGGTTCGATCTGCTGAGTGACGAAGGCCATTATGTTGAACATCATTGGCAAATGCATTTCGCGCCGATCCGCAAAGACGACAAAATCATCGCGATCCTGCAAACTGCACGCGACGTGACCGAAGCGACTCTGACGGCTCGGCTGGCCCAAAGTCACCGTCGCGCCGCCACTTCGACAGCATCGGTCGCCTATTTCAGCTATGATCCCGAAAACGATTTGTTCCTGCGCCACGACGCGATTGACGCAATGTTTGGCTTTGCGCCAGACGAGGCGGGCCCCTATGCGGCGCCGTTTTTCGAACGGATCCACGAGGACGACATCGGAGCTGTGCATAAAGAGGTGGCCCGCGTGCTTGCAGCCCCACATGGCGAGATCGCATCCTTCGACTACCGGGTGCCGTTGCCGTCAGGCGAGGAACGTTTTGTCCGAATCCGAGGCGAGATTGCAACCGATCCGGTGGACCGTCGCTCCAAACTGGTGGGAACTTTTGTAGACCTGACCGACATCGAAACGGCCCGGCGCGAACTTCAGCAGGCGGTGCATGTTCGCGAGGCGCTAGTCGTCGAAGCCAACCATCGGATCAAGAACAGCCTACAGATCGCGCTTTCGCTGCTGCGCCTGCAATCCAGCAAACTGATGATGGCAGGTGGCCCCGCCGCCGATCGCGCGCGCGAGGCATTGCGCGCCGTGGAATCGCGGGTCCGTGCTGTGGCAGATGTACACGCGGCCATCCAGATCGACGACGATGTCGCCCAGATCGACTTGGTGACCCTCTTTAACCGTTTGGTGCTGTCGACCCGCAAAAGTGCGGAACTTCCCGAAGCGGCGATGATCTTTAACTATCCAACCGAGGAGATCCGCCTCAAAAGCGATACCGCCATCGCACTGAGCTTGATGCTTAACGAATTGCTGACCAATGCGATCAAATACGGCGGTCCAAGCAACACCGCTCCAGTGACGCTGGATCTTGAAATCACCGGTGATCGAAGCCTGCTCATCACCGTCGCCAATGCCGATTTGAACACGACAGAACCAAGCATCGACATCGACTCCTCGGGCACAGGCGAACGTCTGGTTCAGCAATTCGCGGCGCAAATAGGTGCCGACATTGATCGTGCCAAGGACGGGGCTCGCGTTGTGGCAAGGGTGACAATGCCACTTGGTGAATGAAGCACCGGTTGGCCCGAATATCAGAGGCATTACATGATCCAGACCCAAACCTCAGCGATGTTGCTAGGCGCGTTGGTGGCGGATGCAGAAAGCCTAGGGCTGCACTGGCTTTACGACCCCGATCGCATCGCCAAGATCGCAGCTGAACGCGGCGGCACCGCGGTTTTTGCCCCTGTGGATGCAGCCTTTTTCAACAACGTAAAGGGGTACTTCGCCCACGGCACCCGCCACGCGGGGATGCTCACTCAATATGGTGAGACATTGTATCTTGCGATGCGCTGCATGATCGACCGCGGCGGAGCGTTCGATGCCGCTGCCCAGCGTACTGCCTTCGCTGCACATTTCGGACCAGGCGGGGCCTTTAAAGGCTATATCGACCGTCCGACCCGTGGCGCGTTAGAGCGGATCGCCGCGGATCAAGCGCCAACGGGCATCGACGACGACCAAAACCCGGCCTTGTCACGGCTGCCGGCCATCGTAGCCGCCTACCACGACGCACCTGATCTGGCTGACCACGCGCTGGCGGCAATGCAAATCACCAATGTGAATGACATAGCGACAGGCTATACCGCCGTCTTTTCGAACCTGCTGTGCCGTGTTCTGAATGGCACTCCGGTAAGCGACGCGCTTGTCGCTGCAGCGGACGGGACAACGGGCGACATTCAAACCGCCCTTCGGGACGCGCTGACCACCTCCGAGGGTGATACGACGGATTACGCCGGTCAGGTTGGTCGTGCTTGCCACCTGCCCACATCCGGGCCGGTGATGTTTCATATTCTGCGCCATGCAACCAGCTATGCCGATGCGGTGGAGCGCAACATTCTGGCCGGTGGCGACAGTGCTGGTCGGTCCCTGATGATCGGCGCAGCGATGGGGGCTGAGCATGGGATCGCGACCCCCAAGGGCATTCCACTGGACTGGGTATTGGCGCTGACCGACGGTGCAGCGATCTGGGGCGCCTGCCGGGCTTTGGGGCGGGACTGACACCCATCTCAACGGTCCGCGCGCGTTTAGCGCCCCGATTCAAACAGCACGCAGTCGGCTATGTCCTACACTACCGGTATTTCAATCCGTCCATTCGTAGAACTTCGGCTGGCCAACCGGGCAATTGGGGAAGTCCCGGATCAGTCGGCTGAGTTCCTTAAAGGCCACCGCATCGCTTTTCTTTTCGGAGGACAGAACGACGTAGCGGTCCGTTTCGTATTTTTTCTGCGACACCTCAACGGCGACGGCATAAGGCGTATCAAAGCCACTGGGTTCGAATGTTTCGTTTGTTGCAGCGTCGATGGCGTACGCCGCCTGATGATTGCACAATCCCGAAAAAATGTACCATTCGCCCGCATCGCGGGACCCTTTGGCATATTTCAGCATTGCGGCGCCATCCACTTTGGCGCCGTTCAGGTGCTGGACCAGAACTGGTCGAAAGCTGTTATCCGCCATGTATGTCTTGGCCGCGACGACGTACCAACCGCCATTGTCGCCGAAGGAATACACCTTGGTTCCAATCACAAGGGCCGAATGTCCGGGGCCGTCACCATAGGACGTGTTGCACACAGGGGTCAAAAGCGCTGTTTGAGGCATGAAGCAAAACCTATATTCGAAAAAACTTTATTTAATGGGTGCAACGGTGCTGCGTTCATTCCGACTAGTCAAGGGACATGGGTAGATGGCGCCAGCCTCTTGAAACCCGTCCCCGGACAGGCGATGTAGGGGCAGGATCACAGGGGCAGATCGCATGGCACTTCCCGCGCGGGACCAGCTTAAATATTGGAGCATGGCCGCCATCGTTTTTTCGGTGGTGCTTTGGTTCTTGGGCGACGTTCTGCTGCCCTTCGTGCTCGGAGGCGCGATAGCCTACTTCCTTGATCCGGTAGCCGACCGTTTGGAACGGATGGGCTGCAGCCGGGTCATGGCCACCGCCATTATCACTGTGGTCGGGCTTCTCGCTTTCGTCCTTCTTCTGCTCTGGGTGATCCCGTCGCTTGTCAATCAGGCGCTGGACCTTTTTGACGTGGCCCCGACCCTCTTTGCCAATCTGCGTGATTTCCTGATCGAACGCTTCCCTGACATCATGGACACCGAAAGCCCGCTGCGGCAATCGCTTGTTTCCATCGGCGAGACCATCAAGGCGCGGGGCGGCGAGTTGCTCAACACCGTGCTCAGCTCGGCGGCAGGTATCATCAATATCGTGATGCTGTTTGTGATCGTGCCGGTGGTTGCGGTCTACCTGTTGCTCGACTGGGACAACATGGTCGCGCGCATCGACGAATTGCTGCCGCGCGATCACGCGCCGACCATCCGCAAGCTGGCAAAGGATATCGACGGCACTTTGGCCAGCTTTATCCGCGGCATGGGCACAGTCTGTATCATCCTCGGCACCTACTACGCAGTGGCGTTGATGGTGATCGGGCTGCAATTCGGGCTGGTTGTCGGGTTCATCGCGGGGCTTGTGACCTTTATTCCCTATCTTGGAGCCCTGATCGGCGGGGCGCTGGCAATCGGCCTTGCCTTGTTCCAATTCTGGGGTGACTGGCTGTCCATCGGCCTTGTCGCGGGTGTGTTCATGCTCGGGCAGGTGATCGAAGGCAACGTGCTGACGCCCAAGCTGGTCGGCTCGTCCGTCGGTCTACACCCCGTGTGGCTAATCTTGGCGCTGTCGATCTTTGGAACGCTGTTCGGTTTTGTCGGCATGCTGGTCGCAGTTCCGGTTGCTGCCTCTATCGGCGTCGTCACGCGCTTTGCCGCAAACCAATACCTTCATAGCCGGCTGTATCGCGGGTTGAGTGATCAGGACCCGGAATAAATGGCCCTTCAGATGAAATTTGACATTCCAGCGCGCCCTGCGCTGGGGCGCGGCGACTTTTACGTCACCCACAGCAACGCGGTGGCTTTGGGTTTGGTGGACACATGGCCCAACTGGCCGAACGGCAAGCTTGTTCTGGTCGGTCCGTCCGGATCGGGTAAGACTCATTTGGCGCATGTCTGGTGCGCCGAAAGCGGCGGGCGAATGATTGCGGCGCGTGACATCCGAACTGAGGACGTCCCGAGCCTTGCCGACAATCCGATCTGTGTCGAGGATGTCGAGGACGTCGCCGGACATTCTGACGCCGAAGAGGCGCTGTTTCACTTGCACAACCTCGTGCTGGCCAACGGTCACTCCATTCTGCTGACCGCGACGCGCGCGCCATCATCATGGGACGTTCAGCTGCCCGATCTGGCCAGCCGCATGTCTGGCACAACTGTAGCCAAGCTGGCCACTCCCGATGACATTCTGCTCTCTGCCGTTCTGGCCAAGCTTTTTGCCGACCGTCAGATTGTGCCGATGGCAGATGTGATCCCCTATCTGGTGCGATGGATGCCACGGTCGTTTGAAGCCGCAGGGCAAGTTGTGGCACATTTGGACACCGAAGCTTTGGGCACGCCCAAGGGTGTGACGCGCAGCCTGGCCCGTGCCACATTGGCCGCGCTTGAATTCCGCGAAGAAACAGCGTCAGACTAGTGGTTTAAAGTGATGTCCTCAGGCAAGGCGTCACCGAATTGTCACGCGCCATCGCTAAAGGACCGTCATGAACAGCGCAGACTTCCTGAATGCCCCCGCTCCCGACCCCGCCGAATTACCGGAGATCGATCTGACCGGCCCAGGTCGGTTTTTCAACCGCGAGATGTCGTGGCTGGGATTTAACTGGCGTGTACTGGAAGAAGCTGAAAACGCCCGAGTGCCGTTGCTGGAGCGGCTGCGGTTCCTGTCAATATCGGCAACCAACCTTGATGAGTTCTACACCGTTCGTGTGGCCGGTCTGCGCGAACTTGCACAGGCGGGTAATGTGACCCCGGCCGCCGATGGGCTGACCCCGGCGGAACAATTGGTCCTGATCAACGAAGACGCCCGCAGACTGATGGCATCGCAGCAGCGCGTGCTTGCCGATCTGCGTCAACAGATGGAGGCTGAAGGCATCTCGATCCTGTCGCGCGACGAACTGGACGATGCCGACCTGACCCATCTGGAAGACGTGTTCCTGAACCAGGTCTTCCCGGTTCTGTCACCTCTGGCCATTGACCCTGCCCACCCATTCCCATTCATCGCCAACAACGGTTATTGCCTCGCCCTCCAACTCGAACGGCGCAAAGACAAGACCGGGTTGCAGGCGCTCTTGCCGATCCCGGCACAGGTTGCACGCTTTGTAGCGCTGCCCCCACATGACGGGGCCGACAGGTTCCTGTTCCTAGAAGATTTGTTACTGCTGCATTTCGACCGTCTTTTCCCAGGCTACAAGCTACGCGACCATTTCGGGTTCCGGGTTCTGCGCGACAGCGATATCGAGGTCGAGGACGAGGCCGAAGACCTAGTGCGCGAATTCGAGGTCGCCCTAAAACGGCGTCGGCGCGGCGAAGTGGTGCGTCTGACGGTCACCACCGGGGCCCCAAAAACCCTGCGCGACACGGTAATGCGCGAATTGCGGGTCCGCGAAGACGATGTGATCGAATTGACCGGCATGATCGGCGCTGCAGACCTGAAAGAACTGGTGCTGGACAGCCGCCCCGATCTGCTTTGGCCCAGCTTCACCCCGCGCGTGCCGGAACGCGTGCAGGATTTTGACGGCGACATGTTCGCCGCGATCAAGCAAAAGGACATGCTGCTGCATCACCCCTACGAGACCTTCGATATGGTGGTGCGCTTTCTTGCCCAAGCTGCGCGTGACCCGGACGTGGTCGCGATCAAGCAGACGCTGTACCGCACCTCGCGCCAATCCCCCATCGTCGCAGCCCTTTGCGAAGCGGCGGAAGACGGCAAATCCGTCACCGCCCTTGTGGAACTAAAGGCCCGCTTTGATGAAGCTGCCAATATCCGCCAATCCCGCCGACTGGAGCGGTCGGGGGCACATGTGGTTTACGGTTTCCTTGACTGGAAAACACACGCCAAGATCTCGATTGTGGTGCGCCGCGAAGGCGACAAACTTGTCACCTATACGCACTACGGCACCGGCAATTATCACCCGATCACCGCAACGATCTACACCGATCTGAGCTTTTTCACCTGCGACGCCTCTCTTGGGCGCGATGCCACCAAGGTGTTCAACTACCTGTCAGGCTATGCTCTGCCCGACGGGCTGGAAAACCTGAGCATCTCGCCGCATTCGCTCAAGCCCAAGATGCTAGAGATGATCGCCGCTGAAGCAGACCATGCCCGTGCCGGCAAACCAGCGCAAATCTGGCTCAAGATGAATTCGCTGATCGAACCCGATATGATCGACGCGCTGTATGCCGCCAGTCAAGCCGGGGTGAAGATCGACTGCGTGATCCGCGGCATCTGCGGCTTGCGTCCCGGTGTCAAAGGGCTCAGCGAGAACATCCGTGTCAAATCCATCGTCGGGCGTTTCCTCGAACATTCGCGGATCATCTGCTTTGGCAATGGCTATGGTCTGCCACACAAGAAATCCCGCGTGTTTATGTCTTCCGCCGACTGGATGGGCCGTAACCTGACACGCCGTGTGGAAACCCTGGTCGAGATCGAAAACGCCACCGTCAAAGCGCAGATCGTCAGCCAGATCATGGCGGCGAACCTTGCCGATGTGGCGCAAAGTTGGATCATGCAGCCGGACGGCGCGTTTGTACGCACAACATGGGACGAAGGCGCGTTTGCGTTCAATTGCCACCGTTTCTTCATGGAGAACCCGTCCCTGTCGGGCCGTGGATCGGCAGGTGCGTCCGACGTACCCAAACTGACCCATACCGAGGAATAGAGCGCAGGAAGACCTTTCGAAAGGTCTTACCCACTTTTTGAAAAGCGGAATCAGCGCCCATGTTTATGCTGCAAGAGGATCGCATAAAGCGCGGCGTTGACAGATGCGTCGAACCCAGCTTTCGCCGCTAGGCGCGTGGCGGCCCCTGACACCCACTCGATTTCAAGCGGTCGACCATGTTGAAGGTCTATGGCTGTCGACGCCCGCCCCTGCGCTGGAAACGCCATTAAGGCCTCCCAGATCTGCGCTTCCAGATCGATATCCAGTGCAACATCCAACGCACGACCGACCTGCGCGGTTTCCGACATGGCCCGTTTAAACAAGGCTTCAAGCTCCGGAGTGGTGCGCACATCACCAATGGTACACCGCCCCGCCGCCGTGACCCCGGACAGCGCTGAGAACAGGACAAACTTGGACCAAAGCTCCTTGTCAATGTCGTCGGTCTCGGGCGCAGCGGATCCGGCTGCGTTGATCGCCGCACGTAGGGCGTCGATGCGGGCGGACGGGCGACTGTCGCGTCGTCAAGCGCGTGGCCCTTCACGCCCAAGATGATGGCGTCAACAACGCCCACCTCGTCTGGTCGATCAGTCGCGATCTCGGGACGAGGAATCTCGCTCCCCTATGCACTGTCCAATCGCAAACCGTTGGCCCGGATCGCGTCCAGGTGCGACCCTCGGGCAATGGACGCAACGCTGTGCCCGGAATTGGCCAATTTGACCGCCAGAAATCCACCGATTCCGCCTGTGGCCATGGTTGCAATCCGCATGATAGCCGCTCCTATGTGCTGCCTGTGATACGGGTCAGAGTGACCGATTACACACCCATCGAAAAGGCCGATACCGGACCATACGTCACGCACGATTCCAACCATGGTTTCTTGACCTTCGGGCCACCCTTTGACACGGTGCCCGAGATCTGACCGGGAGGCCACATGGACGGAACCAGCGACGCCGAACACGATCCAATAGGCCTGTTCGGCCGCCCCCTGTTCAACGACCCCAAGGCCCGCGCGCTAAGTCGCGTGGGTGTTGTCGATATCGGCTCGAACTCTGTCAGACTTGTCGTATTCGACGGTGCGGCGCGATCACCTGCGTATTTCTACAACGAGAAACTCATGTGCGCCCTTGGTGCAGGAATGTCCGATACCGGACGCCTAAATCCCGAAGGCCGCGCACGGGCACTACAAGCCCTGAAACGGTTCCAGGCGCTGGCCGACGGGATGAACCTGCCACCTCTAACCGTGGTGGCCACAGCCGCTGTCCGCGAGGCCGAGGATGGCCCTGATTTTCGCAATGATGTGCTGCGCGAAACCGGGCTGCGGATCTGGGTGATTGGCGGCGAAGAAGAGGCGCGGCTGTCGGCACAGGGTGTGCTGCTGGGTTGGCCCGGCAGCTATGGGCTTGTCTGCGATATCGGCGGATCGTCGATGGAGCTGGCCGAGATTTCCGATGGTCTTGTCGGGCGCCGCATCAGTTCCAACCTCGGCCCTCTCAAGCTGCGCGATCTCAAAGGCGGTCAGAAAGGCCGGGACGAGCATATCAAGGCGGCGATGGCCAAACTCGCCGATCACATGGGGCCACAACGTGACCGCCTGTTCCTTGTCGGCGGTTCGTGGCGCGCCATTGCCCGGATCGACATGTATCGACGCGGCTACCCTCTGCATGTGCTTCACGAATACCGGATGGACAAGAAATCGGTGAGCCAGACCGTGAAGTTCATCAAGTCTAGCGACATTGAAGAACTGCGGCAGGCCTGCGGCATATCCAATGCGCGGATGGAATTGGTGCCCTATGCGGTCGATGTGCTCAAACGGTTGGTGCAGACGTTCAAACCCAAGGACATCGCAATCTCAAGCTATGGCATTCGCGAAGGTCTCCTTTACGAACAGATGCCGCAGGAATTGCGCGATCGCGATCCACTGATCGAAGCCTGCCGATTTGCCGAGGCCAAAGATGCGCGTCTTCCGGGGTTCGGCAAAAAGCTGTTCCGCTTTGTAACGCCGCTGTTTTCAAATGCCGACGCGGCGCGGATGCGGCTGATCAAGGCGGCCTGCCTGTTGCATGACGTGAGCTGGCGTGCGCATCCCGATTACCGCGCCGAGACCTGTTTCGACAACGCCACCCGCGCCAACCTTGGCGGGCTCAAGCACTCGGAACGCGTGTTCCTCGGTCTGGCACTTTTACACCGGTACAAAAACAAACGCGAAGGCACTCGGTTCGAGGAACTTGAAGGCTTGTTGTCAGAAAAGGCGACGCTTGAGGCCGAGGTACTGGGCAAGGCACTGCGGTTTGGGTCAATGCTCTGGATGTCAGATGCCAGCGCTGACGGTACGGCGCTTGAATGGCGGCCACGTAAGAAACTGCTGCGCCTCAAGCTGACACCGGAATCCGTGTCGCTATACGGCGAAGTTGCCGAGGCGCGGTTCCTGTCGCTGGCTGCCTCCTTGCGGGCGGAAACCGAAGTGGTGGTAAAGCGCTAGCGGACGCGAAGACGCTCCCGCCTTTCCCGTCGACGGAAACGCGCATACGATTTTTACCAATTGGTAAAATTCAGAGATCAGGGCCGCCCTGCTCTACCACACGGCGGATACGGCGGATCGCCAACCAGACCAACAATACCACCGGAATGGTCGCCGCCGCCGTCACGGCCCCTTTCGAAATTCCCGACATCTCTGCAACTGGGTAAAGCAGATACCCCGCCAACGACACGGCGTAGTAACTGATCGCCACCACAGACAACCCTTCGACCGTCTTTTGCAACCTTAGCTGCATATCCGCCCGCTGGTTCATACTTTCCAATAGCTGCTGGTTCTGCGCCGACCGCGCCACCTCGACCCGAGTGCGCAGCAGGTCGCCCGCCCGTACCGCCCGTGCGGCCATGGCCGACAGTCTGGTTTCGGCAGATTTCACCGTCCGCATGGCTGGGTCATATCGGCGGGTCATAAATTCAGCAAAGGTCTGGCGACCCTGAAACCGCTCTTCTCGCAAGACCGACACGCGCTGTTCGACAATCGCCTCGTAAGCACCGGTCGCACCGAACCGGAATGAGGTTTGTGCCGACAGGCTTTCCAATTCCGCCGAAACCGCCAGCAGCGATTTCAGGCGGTCTTCCTCTTGCCCGTCACCGTGGGTCATCGCCTCCATCAAGAGATTCAACTCGTTGTCGATCTCCCCCATGCGCGGCCCCATTTCGCGCACGCGGGTGAAGCCCAGCATCGACATTGTTTTGTAGGTTTCAATCTCGCACAGGCGCTGAACAATCCGGCCAACGCGGCGGCGGCCGATGCCCTTGCGCACAAAACAGCCAAAGCGCAGGTGCCCCGCTGGGTCGATGCGGAAATCCCCCGCTACAATCGCATCGTCATCCAGTACGCGGCTCACAGCAAGGCTTTCCGGCACAAACCAGTCCGAAAGACTTTGCGAGACCTTTTCTTCATCGGGGCGATCCTCAACCCGGATCAGCGCCGACGTAATCCGCACACCGGGGGCCGAAGCCAGCCAATTGTCAGGGAACACGTCCATATCCGACGGATCGAAAGGCCGGTCGGTCAGCCCATTGAGGAACACGGTGTAGGTCACAAATTCGGTGTGCTGTTCCCACTTGAGCATGTGCTGCCCGATCTGGCCGGAAAAGTGCGTGGCCCCAGGTTGCGGATGTGTGGTCCCGTAACGATCCAAAAGCGCCTTGAGGTGATCAAGGTCCAAGGTCTTATCCCGTCCGGCCGCCGATTTCGGTTTTTTCAGCGCGAGGTAAACCGCACGACAGGGCGCTTCGAGCGAAGGGAACGGACGCGCATGCAGTTCATTCGACAGAGCATAGCGCAGCGGGTGGTCTTCTATAGGTGCCATAGGTCGGTCTTTCAGATTTCGCCAAGACTTAGGCCCGTGATTTAACCAAGTAAAGGAAATTACCAGACATTTCAGTATTTTACCAGTATTCAACAGTATGCATTGCGCGTGATGGACGGTTGTTCTGCCAGTCTTTCACGAGCCAGTCTGCGGCGCGATGTCGGACAGTTCAATGATCTCAAACGGTTTTTGCGGCAGGTCAACGCGCGCGAACTGTTGGTGCGTTAGCATCAAGGACATCCGGCAGGGACTGCCTGCTGTGACACTTCGGCAGCAAAGGGGGGCCTTATACCAAGGGCTGCGATCATTGACCCACTTTCGCCCAATCTCTGGTTCCGATTGACGTGATGACGTCCGGTAG
>CANNCS010000006.1 GCA_947503115.1 uncultured Marivita sp. | reverse complement strand
CGGCCATGGAATCAGAGCGCGGGCGAGCTGGGAACCTCAGAAATCCCTAATGAGTCAGAAGCCAGCCCCTTTGGTATAACATGACGCTTCACTTTCGCCAGCCGGGGCCGGGCGCCGATATCGAAACACTGGTCAACGCGGCCTTTTCGAATACAGAACCAACCAGCGTCTATCGCGACTATCTCAAGCGCATCATGGACATCACACTGGTGATCATGGCGGCACCCGCCGTTGTCTTGATACTTGGCATTTGCGCGCTGCTGATCGCCCGTGACGGCGGTTCACCGTTCTACCAGCAAAGCCGCATCGGTCGCTTCGGCAAGACCTTTAAGATGTGGAAGCTCCGCAGCATGGTTGCCAACGCAGACCTCGCTTTGGAAGATCACCTGCGCGCCAACCCGGCGGCTCGGGCCGAATGGAACCGGAACCAAAAACTGCGCCATGATCCTCGGATCACAAAAATTGGCCAGATCCTGCGCAAAACATCACTGGATGAACTGCCTCAGCTTTGGAACGTTCTGAAAGGCGACATGTCGCTGGTAGGTCCGCGCCCGATGATGGTGGATCAGCAGTCCATGTACCCCGGCTCGGCCTACTATGCACTGCGCCCCGGCATCACCGGTTTCTGGCAGGTCTCCGTGCGCAACGAGAGCAGCTTTGCAGAGCGCGCGACTTATGACGCAGAGTATTTGCGCAAGGTGACTTTTGTTCAGGACGTGTCCGTGATGTTCAAGACCGTAAGCGTTGTGACCAAAGGCACCGGCTGCTGATCAGAAGGACTGCTGCGCCATCGCGTGACGGCGCAAAACCTGCATCAACTCGTCCAGCGCTTTGGCATTCAATTCATTGATCAACTGACCCTGATCGTCCCATTGTTTCGATGTCGCAGCGACCATCACTTCAGGACCAGTAAGAAGCAAAGGCCGGAACGGCGTTAGGCACAACCGCGCCATGTTCTGGGCCCGCTCACCTCCGGCACGCCCAGCTGCGGCTGACACAAGGGCAACGGGCTTGTTTGCCCACGGCGTTCCCTTGGTCCGGCTAACCCAATCCAAAGCATTCTTGAGAACACCCGATATACCCTTGTTGTATTCTGGTGTTGCGACAATCACGGCATCCGCAGCAGCAATTTGATCCGCTAGTCTCTGAACGGCATCTGGAATGCCGGAGTCCGCTTCCAGATCACCATCATAAAGCGGAAGGCTCAAATCTCCCTCGATGAATGCGGCATCACCAAAACGCCTTGCCGCTTCCAGCATAAGCAACCGGTTCGTCGAGGCTTTCCGCAACGAGCCGCAGAGCCCCACAAGTTTCAAGTCTGTCATTGGAGTTCTCCTGATCTGCCCCACCGGACACGTGGTGCGCCCCGCGATAGAAACAACCCGAATGACAGACCGTTCCAACAAAAAAAGGCCCACATCACGTGGATGCGGGCCTTGGGTCTTAACCTAGTGTTGCGATCAGGCGTTGGGCAGGATCACGATCTCGACCCGGCGGTTCTGCGCCCGACCTTCAGGTGTCAGGTTGCTGGCCAACGGCTGATCCTCGCCGCGACCGATGCTCTGGATACGGAACGACGGCACGCCCTCGCTGATCAGAATGCTCGCAACAGATTGCGCGCGCTGGCGCGACAAGTTGAGGTTGTAGTCCGCATCACCAGTGTTGTCGGTGTGGCCAAGAACCTGAACGGTAGTGTCCGGATAGGCCAGCAAGCTCTGGCCGACGGTGCGCAGGTCGCGTTGCAAGTCAGGGCGCAGCGTTGCGCTGTCCGTTGCAAACAGGATGTCTTGCGGCAGCGTCACAATCAGCCGATCGCCAGTGTTTTGAATATTGACGTTGCTGTTGCCCATCTGAGCCCGCAGATCTGCCTCTTGTTTGTCGAGCTGATTGCCAATGAGAGCACCACCGCCCGCACCAAGGATCGCGCCTGCAGCTGCGTTGCGGCGGCGTTCTTCGGGATCATTGCCCATCAAAGCGCCAATCACGGCACCGGTTCCCGCACCGATCAGAGCTCCATTTTTGGCCTGTCGGTTCGGGTCGTTCGGGTTATTGAAGTTGCCTGTCGTACATGCCGAGAGTGCGATGGCGCTGCACAATGCGGCGCTTAGGGAAAGTTTTGTAAATGTCATAGTTTTTGCCTCGTATAACTGCGCCCGATTGTACGGGTCTGTCTGCTGCTATGCGATAACATAGACATGAACTCGTGCGGTGTCGCGGGGAAATCGGCGCATTTCCGCGCAAGCCTCAGGCTTCGGCGCGGGCAGATTCCCAGGCAAGGATGCTGCGTTTGACCGGCAAACCCCAATGATATCCACCCAATCCGCCCGACTTGCGCAGGGCGCGATGGCAGGGGATGAGATAGCTGATCGGGTTGCGCCCCACTGCCGTTCCAACTGCACGCACTGCCTTCGGATGGCCGATGAACTCGGCGATTTCGGAATAGGTGGTAACATGGCCCGAGGGGATCCGCATCAGCGCCTCCCAGACCTTGATCTGAAACGGAGCGCCGATCATGAAAAGCGGCACATCGCCCTTGGTCTGACCGAAGGCGCTTCGCACCCAAGGGGCGAGGCGATCCAAGGCTTCGACATAGGTGGCGTCGGGCCAACGGCTTTGAAGGTCGAGCATGGCCTCTGCCTCTGTGCACTCAGATGCGAAACCGATTCCGCACAGCCCCTTGTCGGTGCCCATCACCAGTGCGGGGCCAAACGGGCTGTCGAACCAGCCCCAGTAGATCGTAAGCCCTTCGCCTTTGCGGGCAAAATCACCGGGACTCATCGCCTCCCAACGCAGGAACAGATCGTGCAATCGACCTCCCCCTGACAAACCGGCCTCATGGGCGGTTTGCAGAGTAGTGAACCGATTTTCCAAAAGCGCCTTAGCGTGGCCAAGCGTCAGATATTGCTGGTAGCGTTTCGGGCTGACGCCCACCCAACGCGAGAACACCCGCTGAAAATGTGCAGGGCTCATGTTCATCTCTGATGCCAGCTCGTCCAAAGATACCGAAGGCCCCTGCGCATCGATCACATCAAGTGCACGGCGCATGACGTGGAAATGATAGCCGTGAGTGTCTTCATCCAGAACCTGCATCGCGTCACCTCTTTGTTCTCTGCCCCCGTCATATCTCGCACACGAACCCTGCCGCGACCCGGATTTTGCGCTTTGCGCAACTTGGGTTTGGAACGCACCTGAGATGTGCCACGTTAGGTTATGAATAAAAATGTTGAAACCTTTGGCCCACCCCCCTCGCAGGCATTGCAGGCTCGGGTATGGGCAAAATGGCAGGACCTGCGTGATGATCCCGCCATCGTCACTCATGGGCGCGCGCTAGGGCTGGCGTCGCCCGAGGTCGCACCGCTGTCGCGTCAGGTAGCCATGGCCCGCGAGATGGGCGCTGCCGCCTGTGAGCATGTACACGAGGCCGACGTTGCCGCCCGCTTTGCTGCGCTGGAGGTCGAAGGGTTAAAAACCGACAGCTTCGTGGGTTGGCGTAGCAGCGCTGAAACCCTGACCTTGGCCCGCGCGCGTTTGGCTGCCCGGCCCTTTGCCGAAGACCTGACCCTTGGTTTCGTAGGGCCGGACACCCCGCATGAAATCATGGCCGGTCTTGATGCCGTCACACAGGCCTGCGATGTGCTGTTGCCCCTCGGTCCGTTCCTACGCGGTCTCGAACGGCCTGCAGTCTGCGCTTATGTGGCCGAGGCATCGGGGCATATCGTCGGCACCTCGGCCTCGGTCGAGATGTTTCATTCCGCCTCAAGCTGGCCGGGCCTATGCTGGTGGGGCATGCTTTCCACTTATTCGGACCGGCGCGGCGAAGGCATCGCCAGCCGCCTCGGCGCTATGGTGTTGGACGAAATGAACCGACGGCATAGCATGACCGAGTTCTTTACCGGCATCCGCATCGGCAATGCCCCATCCGAGGCACTTTGCACGCAACTTGGCTTTGCACGGACACCGTACCACGTCGTGATCGCTTTTGATCCTGTGCTGATGGCCGGGGGACGACTGACCAAATAACATCAGTTTTCCGTTGCAGCCGCCGCCCGCCGGCGGTCATAAGACAGCGATGGCAAAGCAACTTGACTACCACACGATCCGCGAGATCTTCACCCGCTTTCAGGCGGTGGACCCTGAACCCAAGGGCGAGCTTGACCATGTCAACGTCTATACGCTTGTCGTTGCCGTGGCGCTATCTGCGCAAGCGACGGACGTTGGCGTGAACAAAGCCACCCGCGAGTTATTCAAGATCGCGGATACGCCAGAAAAAATGCTAGCGCTTGGTGAAGAAGGTGTCATTGAGCACATCAAGACCATCGGCCTCTATCGTAACAAGGCGAAAAACGTCATCAAACTGAGCCAGATTTTGGTCGATCAATACGGCGGAGACGTTCCTAATTCCCGCGCTGCACTTGAGAGCCTGCCGGGTGTAGGTCGCAAAACCGCGAATGTCGTTCTCAACATGTGGTGGCACTATCCGGCGCAAGCTGTGGACACCCACATTTTTCGCCTCGGCAATCGTAGCGGCATCTGCCCCGGCAAAGATGTTGTGGCTGTAGAACGCGCCATCGAAGATCACATTCCGGTCGATTTTCAGCAGCACGCCCATCACTGGATGATCCTGCACGGGCGCTACACCTGTGTGGCCCGGAAACCCAAATGCGGCGTCTGCGTGATCCGCGAACTCTGTCAATTCGAGGACAAAACCGAATGAGCAAGAAATACCAGGTTGTCGGCATCGGCAATGCCGTTGTCGACGTGATCGCGCGGGCCGAAGACACGTTTCTGGACCTGATGGGCATTCAGAAAGGCATCATGCAACTGGTCGAACGCGAGCGCGGCGAAACGCTTTACGCCGCGATGAAGGAACGTGTGCAAACGCCCGGAGGATCGGTCGCCAACACGTTGGCCGGTCTTGGCAATCTAGGCCTACGAACCGCCTTCATCGGACGGGTGCATGATGATGCCTTGGGCCGCTTCTACGCGGATGCCATGGAAGAAGACGGCACCGACTTCGTCAACGCGCCGGTCCCTGGTGGTGAATTGCCCACCTCACGGTCGATGATTTTTGTCTCGCCGGACGGCGAGCGGTCAATGAACACCTATCTGGGCATCTCGGCTGAACTTGGGCCCGAAGACGTGTCCGAAGACGTGGCCGCAGAGGCCGAAGTGGTGTTCCTCGAAGGCTATCTCTTCGACAAAGACAAAGGCAAAGACGCCTTCATCCGCACGGCCCGCACCTGCCGCGCCGCAGGGGGAAAGGCGGGGATCGCGATCTCTGATCCGTTTTGCGTCGAACGTCACCGCGACGATTTCCTAAGCCTGATCGAAAACGAAATGGACTACGTGATCGGCAACGAGGCCGAGATCATGTCCCTGTATCAGAACAACGATCTGGAAGCCGATTTGGCCGCAGTCGCCGCAATCTGCCCGCTGGTGGTCTGCACCCGGTCTGGTGACGGTGTGTCGATCATCCACGAAGGCGCTCGTTATGACATTCCCGTCGAAAAGGTCGTGCCGGTCGACGCCACCGGCGCGGGCGACCAGTTTGCCGCCGGGTTCCTCTATGGTCTCGCCACCGGGCACGACATAGACACCGCTGGGCGCATGGGCTGCGTTGCGGCAGCCGAAGTGATTTCACACATCGGGCCGCGCCCAGAAGCCGACTTGCAAGACTTGTTCAAAACCGCCGGATTGATCTGATCCGGCGGGCAAGGGTCATCTAGGCGCCCGCGCAACGGCGATCATTTCGACACGCATCCCCGGACGCGCCAGCGCAACACCACCAGTTGCACGCGCTGGAGGATGTTCGGGGTGGACCCATTCATCCCAAACCGCGTTCATACCCTGAAAGTCTGCCATGTCACTCAGCCAGACCTGAACCGAGGCGATATCGGCCTTCGATCCCCCCAGTTCGGCCATGACAGCATCCAGTTCGCCCAGAACCTCGCGGGTTTGCACGGTGATGTCAGCGGTCAAAGTTGTGGGGATCTGCCCTGCCAAAAACACGATTTCTCCGATGCGGACCGCTTCGCTCATGCGGGGGCCGGGGTGCAGGCGTTGAAGGGTCATGAACCGTCCTAAAGGTTATTCGTTATCGTCGGCACCGGCTCCCGCGCGCGAGGCGTCGGACGCGGGAACAGTGGTTGTCAAAGCGTATGTGTTGAGCCCGCCCAATGTGTCAGACGCCACAAGCCTTGTTTGCGGGGTGCGTTGATCGTGGCTGACCGAACCGACGTGCCCCGAGATCTCTGCCTCAAATGCAGTTTCCGCGCCAAGTACGTCAACGTCACCCAATAGGCTGCCATCCACTCCAAGCAGCACCGTGCCGCCAGGCCATGCTAGCCGCAGATTCACACCACATGTTCGCGCAAGGTCGGACAGGAATGGCAAAAGCAAGATCGGATGGCTTACCGGACCAATTCGAAGCGACTTTTGATCCGCGCCAAGACCAAGAAGCGTCCCATGATCGCAAAGTGCCGCTCCCAATGCGATGGGGCAAAGAATATGCCCATCGGCAGGGTACAAACGATCCGGGGCAACGACTGGGCAGATCTCGTTCCACCCACGGCCCTGCGCATGGTTGAGCTGTGTCAGAACCGCCAACGGACCGTCAATTCCGCGCCGCGCAAGCCAAGCCGCCGCGAAACCCGCCTCTTCGGCAAGCCCCCAACTCATGCCAGCGCCCCGCGCAGCCTTGAGGCACAATTGCTCGATCTCGTTATTCGACAACCACGCTCCGTCTTCACCCAAAAGGGGTGGTCCGGAGCGCGTGGGGTCATTCGGCTCCAGATCGTCGATGGCTGCGCTGGTCATGCCCATCCCTCCGGGCAAAGGTCTGACGGGTACGGTAGACCTTGGAACAGACTGATCCGCACCCATTTATCGGACCGTGGGTCAAACCGGCTGGCCCCGAAGAACGCCAGTTTACAACGCATGAGATCAATCGGCAGCATCTCGGCGGCGATTAGGTTGTCGCGCACCTCGGAGTAAGGATGGCGTTGTACCACCTGCGCCCGGCGCGTCATCAGACGGTGTTCAGGGTGGGCAAGCAGAAAAGTGGCAAGCGGGGTATCACCGCGCCACATCGCCAACGCGATATGCAGGTCTTTGGCTAGCCGCGCGATGCAAAGCGGTTGTTCTAGCGCGGCGCCATCCTCTTCGAACCGATTGCCAAGCCGGGGTTCCAGCTTTTCTTCAGACACATACCAAAAGCGCGCGGCGTTCTCTGGCTGGTCGAAGTCGATGTCGAGTGCCCAATCATAGTCACGCTCAAGCCGATCCGACAGAGCTGAGACCGTCATGGCACCATCAAGCCGGAACGTCGCCTGTTCGTCAGCGATCATGCAATCCGCAAGACCGTCGATCAGATCACCATGCGGTTCCAACATGACCGACAGCAATGCCTCCTGTCCTTCCAGCGATAATTCCTCCTCCGCCCAACGCCACAGAGCGTCCCACGGGTGCGGGTCATTGAGCGGTGGCCATTCGCGGGTATGATCGGCAAGCTTCGCTAGATCACGGCGCAACTCATCCAGCTTTGTAACCTGAATGGGATGGGTCGATGCCCATTTCGCTGCGTTTTCTTGCGCGTCGGACAGGGCTGCGCGAAACCCTGCCACGCAAGCGGGGTCAGCAGTGTCTTGGGCACGCACACGCGCCAATGCCTCTTCCCGCGCCATCATCCAGTTGTTGAGAAGAACAGGGTGACGGACAAGGAAAGGCGCCATACCCAACCCGGTAGAGTTGCCAACCCCAAGCGTTCGCTTGATCGCCGGATCAAGCTGAACCGCGCGGTCTCCTCCGCGTACCCGCGCCAGATGCTCGGCGATATCGACTGTGAATTGCCGGGTCAGCCAGACAGACAGCATCTCGACCTGAAACGGCGCGCACAGTTCTGGGCGGCCTGAGATGGACGCCAGATCAGCCGCACCGAATTTACCCGAGCCATAAACGGCCGTAGTGCGCATCAGGTAACCAACCGATTCGACCTCTTCGAAATCCGGCTGTTGGCCAGCAGCCAAACGATCGATCACGTGCTCGAACAACCGCACTGATCGATTGGCGCGGCTGAGCGACAGCTCCTTGCGGCTGATCCGTCCGGCCTCTTGCAGCGGCACGTTGGCCTGAAGCCGATCCAGATCGTCTTGGGACGGCTCTCCGTCAAACATAGTAAACGTGGCATCCCATGCGGTTGCGATCACTCGATCCGACCGCATCTCATCCGGCAGGTCATGGGCAAAAGCAACAAGGCTATAGGTGCGCTCTGGCCCGGTGGCACGGTACACGGCACGACCGACGCCAGTGTCATCGACATCCCAAACCGGACGGGCGAACACCCATCCCTGATCCGTCACACGCCGCAAGAGCGTACGCAGGAAGGACAACCGCGTTGGATGTGCACAGCCCATACGGGCCAGACGCATTACCTCAGACCGGGAACGCCGGAACGCTGCGGCTTGGGGAAACGGATTCAGGGATGCGCAGTCCATGATGCCCTCTTTGCGTGACGGTTTTCAGTGCGGAGGATGCTATCCTCCGCACCATTTGAGACAGGTTCAGGCTTTCTTGCCAAGCGCCAGTGTGATCCGCAGCGCATCCCAAAGCGATGGCAGCAGAACCAGCGACACTGGAACAGCCGTCACAACGATAAAGCTTTGCAGCTTCCCGATCCCGCCAGAACCTGTTGAGATCAGGATCAACGCCATCACTCCCATCGCCAAACCCCAGAATGCGCGCAAGGCAACCGAAGGTGTGTCGTCAGACATGGACGTGGCAATCACAAAGCTCATGGAATCGCTGGTGGTGGCCACAAAGATCATCGTCAGAACAAGAAACAACAGCGACAGCAGAAATCCGAGCGGCATCGCCTGCGTCGTCGCCAAGAGGCCCGCAGGCAGGTTGAAACCTTCGAACGGTCCCGAAATCGCACCCGGTGTCGCTTGTTCCAAAGCAATGCCGGTTCCGCCGATGATGGTGAACCAGAAATTGGTGACCAGCGGTGCGATAATTGCGAGCATGACAATGATCGAACGGATCGAACGACCGCGACTGACCCGTGCGATAAAGATCGCCATCAACGGTCCATAGCCCAGGAACCAACCCCAGAAGAACACGGTCCACCAGCCAAGCCATCCAGGTGCGCCGAACACCCCGGAATCGCCTCTGTACAACGCCATGTCGAAGAAGTTGCTCAGGTAGACGCCAAGTCCCCCAACGAACCCATCGAAGATGAAAAAGGTCGGACCAGCCAACAGCATGAACCCCATCAGCACAAAGGCCAGGATCACGTTAATCTTGGAAAGGATCTGAATTCCCTTCGACAGTCCGGTGATTGCAGAGATCGTGTATAGGCTGGCCAGCGCAAGGATCACGACGGTCTGGGTCGCAAAGGTATCGGGAATGCCGAACAGCGCATTCAAACCATAAGACATCTGAAGGCCAAGAAATCCGATCGGCCCAACAGTACCCGCGACCACTGCGATGATGCAGGACGCGTCCGCAATCAGGCCGATTGGACCATTGATCGCACGATCGCCAAACACCGGGTAAAGCAGCGTGCGGGGCGCCAATGGTAAGCCTTTGTCGTAATGGTAGTGCATCAGCATGACCGTGGTCAGTGCGCCCAGAATAGCCCATGCCAAAAAGCCCCAATGCATGAAACTTTGTGCCAACGCGGCATGCGCCTGTGCTTGCGGATCGGCGCTCAGATCACCGAACAAAGGCGGTGTCGACAGGTAATGGGCAATCGGCTCGCCCGCGGCCCAGAACACACCGCCTCCGGCAAGCAGCGTACACATGATCATGGAACCCCACTGAAACGTGGTGAATTCCGGCTGGGCTATATTGCCAAGCTTTGTGCGGCTTCCCGGCAGGATGCAGAGAACAAGACCGATGACGAAGGTCGCCAGCAACAGAACCTGCCAGTAAAGCCCGAAATAGGTGGCGGCAAAGTTGAAGCCCCAATCGACCATCGCGGACAGAAGGTCGATATTGAACAGAGCAAGACCGCAGAAAATCAGGATGAACCCGCCTGTGACTGCGAAAAGCGGTTTGTCTACCCGCCCGAAGGTGGCGCCGAAGCCGCCGGTTTGTGTGGTATCGCTCAATTTTTGCCCTCCCTGACAAAACAAGCAAACGACCCTTATGGTCTGTTGATCCTTGACGCCTATGATCCGATTTCGGAGCCCTGCGCCGTGAAACTGTCTTCGAAGAACCGCAACCAATTCCCGCCCATGACTGCTGCAACATCGGCATCGGACATACCGACTTGCCGCAAACCCGCCGCGATGTTCGAAAAGTCCTGATTGGTCTCGAACCAATCCGGCATCTGTGGAAAGCCCGGCGCTGCCGCGCTGCCCTCGCCATAATCGATTTGTTTGGTCCACCGGCCGACGCGCATCCATTCGACAATGCTGTCGGGCTGGTCCTGACAGAGGTCCGTACCAATACCGATCTGGTTGATGCCCATCAGATCCGCCGTACGCGCGACCATACCACAGAAATCTGACAGGGCGCAGGCGCTACCTCCGTTCAGGTGATGCGGGTAGACCGAAAAGCCCAGCATCCCGCCGGTTTCACCCAAGGCCCGCAGGACAGTTTCGGATTTGTTGCGAAGTGCCGCGTGCCAGCTTGCCGGGTTGGCGTGAGTGATCGTTATCGGACGGCTCGAATACTCGATCGCCTCAAGCGTGGAGCGTTCGCCGGAATGGCTCATGTCCACGACAAGACCGACGCGGTTCATCTCGGTGACAACTTCGCGGCCCATACGCGTCAGCCCAGTATCGTCATCTTCGTAACATCCCGATGCAAGCAGCGACTGGTTGTTGTAGGTCAGTTGCATGAACCGCAAACCCAGCGTGTGCAGTATCTCGACCAGACCGATATCATCCTCAATGCAGGATGGATTTTGCGAGCCAAAAAAAATTGCCGTGCGCCCGGTCTCCTTTGCGCGCATCACATCGGCCGCCGTTCGGCCCTGAAAGATCAAGTCGGGATAGGCTTCGAACCAGCGGTTCCACTGTTCAATGTTCAACACGGTTTCACGGAAGGTCTCGTGATAGGTGATCGTGACGTGCACCGCATCGACCCCTCCCGCACGCATCTGGCGGAAGATCTTTTCAGACCAGTTCGCGTATTGCAGGCCGTCGATCAAAACACTCATTCCGGTGTTCCCGCGGCGACATAGGCCGTTTTTACCGTGGTGTAGAATTCAGCAGCATAGCGCCCCTGCTCACGTGGGCCAAAGGACGACGCACCACGCCCGCCGAACGGTACGTGGTAGTCAGTGCCCGCTGTTGGAAGGTTCACCATCACACATCCCGCGCGCATATTCGCCCGGAAATGGCTGGCGCGGGACAGGCTGCGCGTCATGATGCCAGCCGTAAGTCCGAATTCGCTGTCATTGGCGATCGTCAACGCCTGATCATAACTGTCAGCCTTGATGACGCAGGTGATCGGCGCGAACATTTCTTCGCGGTTGATGCGCATGTCGTTGCGCGTACCGGCAAAAACAGTGGGAGCCATGAAATACCCCTCGGTCGGGCGATCAAGCCGTGTGCCGCCGCACAACAGCTCCGCACCTTCCTGCTGTGCGAGGGTCACGTAATCCATGTTCTGGGTAAGCTGGCTTTCTGACACAACAGGGCCGATCTGCGTCCCCTCGTCCAGCGCATGTCCCACCTTGTAGGCCTGCGCGGCTACGACGAGCTTTTCGACGAACGCATCATGGATCGCTGAATGAACGATCAGGCGCGAAGCGGCCGTGCACTTCTGCCCTGTTCCGCCGAACGCAGCACCTGCGGCATGCACCACAGCAAGATCAAGATCCGCGTCGTCCATGACGATCATAGGGTTCTTCGACCCCATCTCCATCTGCACTTTTGTCATGTTGGTGACAGCAGAAGCTGCGATGCCACGACCAACAGGTACCGATCCGGTGAAGCTGATTGCATCAACATCACGGCTTTCGACCAGCCGCTGCCCAACATCGCGGCCCGGACCGGTCACAAGGTTGAAAAGGCCAGCCGGGATATCCTGACGCGTAATGACTTCGGTCAGTGCTACGGCACTTGCTGGTGTCAGGTTCGCGGGTTTCCAAACCACTGCGTTGCCAAAAGCTAGGGCCGGGGCAATTTTCCAGGCAGGTGTCGCCACCGGGAAGTTCCACGGCGACACAATGGCAACCACACCCACGGGCTCGCGACGCACGTCGATCTCGACGCCGGGGCGGACGCTTTCAGCAAGGTCGCCCTGATTGCGCAGAACCTCTGCCGCGAAATAGGTGAAGAACTGGCCAGCACGGTAGACTTCGCCAGTGCCCTCGGCCAGTGGCTTGCCTTCCTCACGGGCCACGATTCGACCGATTTCAGCCGCGCGCGCCATCAGCTCAGTGCCGATCCCCATCAGCACATCATGGCGCTTTTGAATTCCGGCCGCCCACCAGATCGGTTGCGCCCGACGAGCAGCTGCGAGAGCTTCATCCAGTTGATCGGCACTGGCCTGAGAATAGAGTCCGATCAGGTCAGACACATCGGATGGATTCCGATTCTCGATTTCGGTGGTGCCCGCAGTCCAGCGGCCGTCGATATAGAGTTCGGTATTCATCATAGTCATTCCTCAGCTTGTCGTCTTGCCCACCTAGACGGCGACACTGACTTCAGACAATCTGGAAATTCTTAATAAAATTTCAGGAATACTGAATTGGCGATAAAACTGGAAATGCTTCGAACCTTTCGAACGGTGGCCGAACATGGCTCTCTGAACGGAGCGGCCACGCAATTGGGACGAACCCCATCAGCCGTCTCCATGATGCTGGCGCAGCTTGAAGACGATATCGGCGCACCCTTGTTCGAAACAGATCGCAAAAACCGACTAACCCCTTTGGGCCAACTTGTGCTTGAAGAAAGCGGCCGTGCGACAGATGCTTTTGTTCAAAGCGTGGATGCGATCCGACGACATGCTGTTTCAACTGCCGGGACCGTACGCATCGCCACAGTTCCGTCTGCGACGATCACTATTTTGCCAAGCATCATTACGGCGTTTCGCCAGATCAGACCGGATGTGCGTCTCGATATCAGTGATGTGGACAGCGCCACAGTACGCCACCGCATTTTAACTGATGCGGCTGATATCGGGATCCTCTCGGCGTCGATGGATGATCCCCAAGATGGCAATCTCGTTTTTGAGGACGACCTTGGCATCGTTTGCCGTGCCGGCGGTGCACTGCACTCAGCAGCCTTGGGCAACGATGCGCCCTCTTGGAGCCTGCTGGAGCACGAGCCTTTGATTGCCAATCCGCTCTGTCGGCTGGTGGACAGCGCAAGCGTGTCGCGCCTCTTGGCCGAATGCAGCCTAGAAGCTCGCAACACAACAGCACTTCTGTCATTCGTGCGCACTGGGCTTGGCGCAACTGTGTTGCCACGCAGCGCAGTACACAATCAATCTGGCGACTTGGTGTTCCTGATGCCCAACGATCCGATCACCAAACGGCAATTGCGTAAGATTCGGCCAGACAACCGCCATCTTGGACCAGCGGCAGAAGCCTTCTGGTCAGCTCTGACCTAGCGGGCTGCAAGCTATTTCGCGATCAACTGCCAAACAACGTCGGAAACGCCCACCAAGCGCGCTAACCGATCCAATTCACCATCAAGTTTCTTCCGCCGTTGTGCCGATGTGCGGACACCTGGTTCCCACCAGAGTTTCTGAACAGACAGGCAGCCTTGCTTACGGTCAGCCTTGACTTCAATCCGGCCAACCAACCTATCGCCTTCAAGCATGGGATAAACATAGTAGCCCCAGACACGTTTGGCCGCTGGCACAAACATTTCGACCGTATATTCAAAGCCAAACAACCGCTTCAGACGTGCTCGATCACGGATCGCCGGATCAAACGGATTGAGAATGCGCAATCGCGACGTGGGTTGGGTCAGGTTTGCGATCCGATCCTCGATATCGGGCGCCGCCAACGCTTTGGTCCAGCCACCGTCTGCCGATTGGATTTCGACGGGAACAAGACGCGCAGCATGGCGATCGGCCCAATCAGCAACTTCGGACACATCCGTCGCATCCCAGAACTTTCGGATTTCGCCTTGAGTGCCTACCCCGATCCGATCCAGCGCCGCATGGCACAGCCAGTCGATCTGTTCCCGATCCGGCACCTCTTGCAAGCGTAAATCATCGGGAAACACGCGCTCAGCCAGATCATAGTATTTGGTAAAGCCATCGCGATGACAGGTCGCCAACTCTCCAGCGTACCAAAGGTAGTCCAACCCAATCTTGTGCGGTGGACGTTTCCACATCTCGCGTTCGCCCTGAATCTTGGTGTCGAAGTCATGGGTCGACAACGGACCTTCTTCCGCAATTCGGCGGCGGATCGCATCAAGGTGGATCGGGTCAAGGTGCTTGCCGTACCAAGAAGACCGTCCAACCTTTTCGCGCATTCGACGAAATTGCCGCTGCCACATTGGCAAAAACTGCATCGGCAGCACAGACGCATCATGGGTGAAGTGCTCAAACACGGCGCGATCTTTGGCCAGATGCCGATCCAAGCCCTGTTCACGATAATTCTGATTGCGGCTCCAGAGGATATGATGATGCGCCCGAGACACGACCTGTATCGTATCAAGCTGAACAAAACCCAGCGACGTGATCAGGGAATCGAGGTCCAGCGCGCCGATGGGCGTTTCCGCCAAGCCGTTGATAGACAGCCAAAGATGTCTGGCAGTGCGGTTCGATATCTTGAGAACGCTCACACAACCTCCAAGCGTTAGATCAGGTTATTCCCCTGCATCACCCCTTCGATTCCAGAACGGACTTTGGCGCTCAAGGCTCTTTGAAAAGCCTTGGGAAGAAATTTCAAAAACTTATCCCCCAATCAATGCGCGTCTGCCCAGTTCTTGCCCTGCCCCGCATCGGCGATCAAAGGCACGGTCAGGTGAACAACCGGATCAGCGGCCCCCTCCATGACCTCACGCGCGACCTTGATCAGTTCATCCTCGGCCCCCTGCTCGACCTCGAAAAGCAGTTCGTCATGCACCTGCAACAGCATTTTCGCGGGCAGACTGGCAATCGCATCGGGCATCCGGATCATCGCCCGGCGGATAACGTCCGCCGCCGTCCCCTGGATCGGCGCATTGATCGCCGCGCGCTTGGCAAAGCCTGCACGCGGACCTTTGGCGTTGATCTCAGGTGTGTGGATGACCCGACCAAACAAAGTCTCGACCCGGTTGTGCTTTTTAGCAAACTCAGTCGTGTCGTCCATATAGGCCTTAATGCCAGGGAACCGTTCGAAATAGCTGTTAATGAAACCCTGTGCCTCGGCTCGCGGGATGCGAAGATTGCGCGCAAGTCCGAAACCGCTGATCCCATAGATCACACCAAAATTGATTGCCTTCGCCTGACGGCGCACCTCCGGAGTCATCTCGTCCAATGGCACGTTGAACATTTCCGACGCGGTGGCCGCATGAATATCCTGCCCGTCCTTGAACGCATCCTTGAGCGCCTGAATATCTGCGACATGCGCTAGGATGCGCAGTTCGATCTGGCTGTAGTCCAGCGCCACAAGCGTCTTGCCTTCTTCGGCGACAAACGCCTCGCGGATACGACGGCCTTCCTCAGTGCGGATCGGAATGTTCTGCAGGTTAGGGTCGGTCGACGCCAGACGTCCGGTGTTCGCCCCGGCAATCGAATAGGACGTATGAACGCGTCCTGTGTCGCGGTTGATATGGTCCTGCAGCGCATCGGTATAGGTCGATTTAAGCTTGGAAAGCTGCCGCCAATCCAGCACCCGGCGCGGCAGCTCATGCTCTGTGGCCAAGTCCTCCAGCACATCCGCACCCGTCGCATAGGCCCCAGTCTTGCCGCGCTTTCCGCCTTCAAGCCCCATCTCGTCAAACAGGATCTCGCCCAACTGCTTGGGCGATCCGACGTTGAACTTGCGGCCCACAAGCTCGTAGATCTCGTCTTCAAGACCCGCCATTTTCTGGCTGAACGCGTTGGACATGCGGGACAGCGTGTCCCGATCCACCTTGATCCCAGACATCTCCATATCTGCCAATATCGGCACCAGAGGGCGCTCCATGCCTTCATAGACGCGGGTCACCTTGGTTTGGTGAAGTTGCGGCTTGAACATTAGCCAAAGGCGCAGCGTCACCTCTGCGTCCTCGGCTGCATAAGGCACAGCCTTGTCGATCGGCACGCGGTCAAAGGTAATCTGGCTTTTTCCACTGCCCAGCAAATCCTTGATCGGGATCGGCGTGTGACCCAAATAGCGCTCTGCCAGCGTGTCCATCCCATGCCCGTGTAGACCAGCATTCATCGCGTAGGACATGAGCATCGTGTCGTCGATGGGTGCGACGGCGACCCCCAAACGCGCCATGATCTTAGCGTCGTATTTCATGTTCTGGCCGATCTTCATCACCGCCGGGTCTTCAAGCAGTGGCTTGAGCACAGACAAAGCGGCTTCCATCGGGATTTGCCCCTCGGCCAAATCGTCTGACCCAAACAAGCCTTCGCCGCCATCGGCTTTATGTCCCAGCGGGATGTAACACGCCTTCCCAGGCTCCACGCATAAAGAAACGCCCACAAGGTCAGCAGCCATTTCATTGAGCGACGTGGTCTCGGTATCGAACGCCACCCAGCCCTTTTCCTGGGCCGCGTCGATCCAAACCTGAAGGGCCGCCAGATCCCGCACACATTCGTAATTCGCGGGGTCCATCGCGGGCCATTCGGGTGCATCCTCGGACGGAGGGTTCGCGCCCTCGGGTGTTGTATCCTGAATGACCGGCGCTTCGACCTTAAGCGCATCTGCGATGCGTTTGGTAAGCGTGCGGAACTCCATCTCAGCCAAGAACGTCATCAGCTTGTCCGGGTCGGGCTCGCGCACCTCCAGATCATCCAGAGTAAACCCAAGTGGCGTGTTCTCATCCAGCAGAACCAGCTTTTTCGACAACTCGATCTGGTCGCGCTTTTCCAGCAGCGTTTCCCGGCGTTTCGGCTGCTTGATCTCGCCCGCGCGGTCCAGCAACTCTTCCAATGATCCAAACTCATTTATCAAAAGCGCCGCCGTCTTGATCCCGATGCCCGGCGCTCCCGGCACGTTATCGACACTGTCGCCCGCCAAAGCCTGCACATCGACAACACGTTCCGGGTATACGCCAAATTTCTCGAACACACCTTCGCGGTCGATGGTGCGGTTCTTCATGGCGTCGAACATCTCGACCCCGTCCCCCACCAATTGCATCAAGTCTTTGTCCGAACTGATGATAGTCACTCGCCCCCCAGCCCTGCGCCCCTGCACGGCCAGCGTGGCGATGATGTCATCCGCCTCGTAGCCCTCAAGCTCCTCGCAGGCGATGTTGAACGCCTCGGTCGCGCGGCGGGTCAGCGGGATCTGCGGACGCAGATCTTCGGGCATCGCCTCGCGATTGGCCTTGTACAGATCGTACGTGTCATTGCGGAACGTATGGCTGCCCTTGTCAAAGATCACCGCAACATGGGTCACGTCCGACCCTGCATTCCCTTCGACATAGCGTTGCAGCATGTTGCAAAATCCGCTGACAGCCCCGATGGGCAGACCGTCGGATTTGCGTGTCAGGGGCGGCAGCGCGTGATAGGCGCGAAAGATGAAGGCCGACCCATCGATCAGGTGAAGGTGGTGTCCTTTGCCGAAAGCCATATCGCGCATCCCCATTTTCGTACTGGACCAAGATGTGCCACGGTCGGCGCAGAGGTGCCAGCCCGAACGTGGAGCTGCAACTCGTCATTGGCGTTTCACAAACCGTGACTTATCTCTTGCTTATGTCTCATTCAGCAAACGGAGCATATGCCGTGCGTGCTTTAATTGGTGCAGTTTTCCTCGCAATCGGGACAGGCCCTGTTGCAGCAAATGAAACGTTAAACCTTGAGGGTCTGACCCCAAAAATCGACCCCAAAGCCAGCCTGCCGGTCTGTGAAAATATCCCATATGACAAAGCAAATTGCGTGCGCACGCTGGCCTGCCTCGGCTCTGAGGGCGTCTATTTCGACGGGCAAGTACATGGGTGGGACACCGGTATCATCATCGGTTTTCTGGACGACGGCACGGCCTGCAATGGCGAATGGATCGCGGGAGGGCCGCAGACGCCCGGACGCGCGAGCCTGATCTGCGAAAACGGGGTCGAGGCAGATGTCCTCTATCACACGCTCAACAACGAAACCGGCACGGTGATCGGCAGCGGGCTGGACAATCAGGGGCGCGAGATCACGGCATGGTCTGGCGAAAAGGTGCTGCAATTCCTAACCGGGCCAGACGATGACACGCCAGTGCTACCCTGCGGACCTGCGCCCATCCCGATCAGCTAGGGCTGAGACCCCGCAAAGACTGGACGCCGCCCCAACCGCTGCCCGGCCCAGACGATAAGCGCGCCGAACCCGGAAAATACGACCAGCAGCCCGAAGATGTTGATCCCCGTGCGCAGCGATCCAAGTTCGCTCAGGTTCAGGAAGTGGTAAGGGTAGCGCCCATCGAAGAACCCGGCACGGACCATTGCCACAATACAATAAAGCAGCGGCAGGATCAGCCACGGCAGAATGTCTGGAAACCTAAGATCGGCTTTTTGCACGAACACCAGCCAATAGCCTGCAAAACCCAGTGGGATCAGCGTGTGCAACATCAGGTCAATCACCATGTCGATGCCCTGATAATCCCGCAGATGGGCAAGAAGCACATGATATACAATCGCCACCATCGAAATCGACAGCAGCAAACCAGCCTGCACTTTTGAAGGTTCGCGCCCGCCCAGCGCGACCCACGCGCAGGTCAGTCCGACAAGCGTGTTCGTCCAAATGGTGAAATAGCGGTAGTTGAACGCCAGCGTCTCAAGCAGCCCAATGTCGTACCGGTCGATCCGCAGCCAGACCCGCGTGACAATCGTCAGACAGACGGCCAGCGCAAGAAACGCTGCACAAAGACGCTTGCCCGTCACGAGTCCTGTTTGTCGGCGAAATCCGTGTGGATGTATTTCGCATCGCAATATCCGCACTCGACCCAACCGGTGTCATGCGGGATTTGCAGCCAGACCCGCGGGTGCCCCAAAGCGCCTTCGCCGCCATCACAGGCGATGCGGTAGCTGTCCACGATCTTGGTTTCGGGCGCTTGCGTAGCCATCTGCTGCGTTTCCTTCATTCGGAATTTCCACTAGGTGCGGTTTAAGACGACGCGGCCACGGGAGCAAGAGACAGCAATGACACAGCACGCCATTGAGATCGAAGGGCTGAAAAAGACCTACTCCGGAGGCAAAGACGCCCTGAAAGGCATCAA
Source organism: uncultured Marivita sp. (assembly GCA_947503115.1). Lineage (GTDB taxonomy): Bacteria > Pseudomonadota > Alphaproteobacteria > Rhodobacterales > Rhodobacteraceae > Marivita. The sequence goes on along the minus strand of CANNCS010000006.1, from coordinate 43,939 downwards.
CCTCACCGTGCCACGCGGATCCGTCTTTGGTCTTCTCGGGCCAAACGGGGCGGGAAAATCGACGCTCATCAACATTTTGGCGGGTCTGGTCACGAAATCTGCAGGCAAAGTAACAATCTGGGGCTGGGATCAGGATGTAAACCCGCGCCAGTCCCGCGCGGCCATCGGTGTGATGCCACAAGAGCTGAACCTCGACCCATTCTTCACGCCACGCGGCGCGTTGGAGGTGCAAGCTGGGCTTTACGGTGTTCCCAAGGCACAGCGCCGCTCGGACGAAATTCTTGAAATGATCGGCCTTACCGACAAGGCCGAAGCCTATGCGCGCACACTGTCAGGGGGGATGCGGCGGCGCTTGCTGTTGGGGAAGGCCTTGGTGCACCGCCCGCATGTGCTGGTATTGGACGAACCCACCGCCGGAGTGGATATCGAACTGCGGCAGATGCTCTGGAGCAATGTGCGCAAGCTGAACCGCGAAGAAGGCATGACGATCATCCTGACCACGCACTATCTCGAAGAGGCCGAAGAGATGTGCGACGAGATCGCGATCATCAACCACGGCGCCGTGGTGGCCCGCGACAGCACTAGCAACCTGCTGGGCGCACTGGATGCCAAGACAATGGTCATTCAACCCGACAGCACAGTCGGGTCGCTTCCCGAAGTGGACGGAATCGCCGTGACAACACGCGACGATGGCACGATTGCGGTGAGCTACCGCGCGCGCCAGACCTCAGCCGAGGATGTGCTTTCAATGCTGCGCGACAACGGCGTCCGTATCCGCGATGTGCGCACCGAACAGGCAGATCTGGAAGACGTGTTCCTATCGCTGACGCGGTCGGCCTGAAACCATGCACGGATCAGCGTTTTGGAAAACGCTGATCCGCAATTTCGAATTTGAATCAGAAGGCTTTTCGAAAAGCCTTACCCCGCCCGTTGCAGCATCCGTCCAAGACCCCGACCGCCAAGCACGTGGACATGTAGATGCGGCACCTCTTGAACACCGGCCTCGCCAGCGTTCGAGATGATCCGGTAGCCCCCTTCCTGCAACCCTTCGGCCTTCACGACCTCGCCCACAGTTCGGTTGAAATCCACGATTTCTGCATCGCTCGCCTCAAGCACAAAGTGATCGAAGCACACATAGGGTCCCTTCGGAATCACCAAAACATGCGCAGGCGCTTGCGGCTGGATGTCCCGGAATGCCAATGTGTGTTCGGTTTCAAGAACGGTGTTGTTCGGGATTTCCCCACGCAGGATTTTGGCAAAGATGTTTTGGTCGTCATAGGTGTAAGCCATGCAGCGTTTCCTCAGTCTGCAAACAGGTGATCGGTGCGCGCAATGTCCATCGCCTGTTCCGGTGCAATCGATAGGAACGTAGCCAAAGCCGCAGCATTGACGTCAATACTGTCTTCTTCACGGATGCGCAGGTGGTTTTCGAACTCTGCGTCGCGAATGCGGTCACTTTCATGGACGATATCATTGCGGATCGTCGGTAACAGCCGTTCCAGCGTTTCCTGCGGCGTGCGTTCTCCAGCCAAACCGACACGCATCGCATGGCCAATCAGGTATTCATCTGTAAAGGTGCAATTCACCTCGAGCAGCCGTGTGGTTGCCCGGTCGCGACAGAAATCCTCGAGCAGGTCAAGATTGCCGGGATCCATGCACACCACCATGCGATCCGAGTCAAAATAGTCGAACAGCATCCGCATCAGCGACCGTCGGTGACGGTGCCGCTTACCCAAGGTGGATTGGATGCCTCCCATATCCGGCAAGTCCGTCTGTTCTTCATTGAACAGGTACTCGATGCAGGGCACGTTCGTCAGTTGTCGGATGCGTGACACCAGCCGTTTGGCGACATGCCACTTCTTGCAGACCACGATCAGCAATTCGCGTTCGCGGCCCAATGTGCTTTCAGTTTCCCAGAACCGCGGCGCAAACCGACGACCAATCCGGCCCTTGCCGGTCAGGAACTTATAAAGTGACCGCCCCTCGTTCGAGATCTGAAAATTCACTCCCTTTGCCGAATAAAGCGACCCCAGCCGCTCTTTAAGTTCCATCGCCTCCGGGCTGATCTTGCGCGCAAACAGGAAATCTTGGCTTAGCAGTAGGTCGAAGTGATCATTATAGAAGGTCACCGGCATCCCGTAGTCCGAAAACATTAGGAAAGTCAGCGTCCGGCATTCGATCTCATCTTCGGGGACGAGATGCCGTACCAATGTCTGAAAAAACGTCTCGTCCGGGATCCAAGTCGTGCTGAAGAACCGCTTCACATCCGGGCGTTTCTTCAGGAAATCAAGGATTGCCTCGATTGTACGGCGGCGCAAACACCACCACTGACTGCCGATTTGGATCTCCAGATCCTCAGGAATCTTGCGGGTCAGTCCCAGTTTCCGCTGGAGATTGTAGCTCTGATAAAAGATCGTTTTGTGGTTTCGTTCATTGAAGTAGTGACGGTAGATCAACCGCTCTTCCTTCATGCCCGTCTTGATCCAATCCGAAGCGAAAAAGTCGAAGCTTTCGATGAAATCCGTGTCCATCCTGTCAAGGTATTCATGCGCATATTCGGCGGTCTTGATCGCCTGACAATCGACCGACAGCATGTAGAAATGCGTGGCCCTTGGGAACGCTTCGACGGCTGCTTCGACAGCGTAAAGAGAGGCCTGCACCAGCGACCACTCCCCCCAACCGCATTTGATTCTCTTCTTGGCGAAGGTTACATTTGGATTGTCGGACAGTGCCGTCTGGATCGCGGCAAACGCCGCTTTATCGGCGCGCACGTCAAAATGGATAGAGATAAAGTCACCGACCGCCGTCAGGCTAAGAGCTTGACGGATGATTGCATCTGGGTCCTTGTGACACAGCAGTATGAAGGCAATATTCGCCATTTAGGTCTTCATTTGCCCAATTTTCACCTCGTTCATATCAATTTTCACCTCGTTCATATAGTGATAGGCGCGTTCAGTGATTGAATAAACCGACTTTCTTTGATTTTTTGTTTACGTTACGGGACGACAAGAGCCCGGAATGAGGCTGGAGGCGGCAGAAGAATGGGATTTCCCGGAACTTGGATGACCGAGAGCGAAAGCATGGTCTATCGCGTGGTCCCGAAATGCGCGTGCTCGACCATTGGTCAGATCATGTTCTACTCCGATCACGGAGAATTCTTTGAGGGCGACATCCATGATGCCCAAGCCGGGCTGCACAAATGGGCATTGGATCATTCGAAAGACCCGATCACGCAGCGCATTCAGGCACATGATACCTATGCCTTCACCTGCGTCCGCAATCCATACACCCGCATCCTTAGTTCATTCTTCGACAAGATTTGCGGCATTCAGCGAAACGGCAAACGCTATCGGGGCAACCTTGTCCCCCTGCTGATCCAGAAATACGGGATCGAGGTCGGCGGCGATGACGGCAAGCAGGATTTTGACCAGATCAAAAGCTTCCGCCGCTTCCTTCTGTTCGCCCGCGATACCATCCGCTGGCGCCGCCCGATGGATCCAGACATCCATTGGTCCGCGATGTCAGGCCATATCAGCACCTTCATCGTCAATGGTGGCCGGTACGACAACATCTTCTGGACCGAAAGCTTCAACGACGGCATGTCTGACGTTCTCAAGCACGTTGAGACGAAAAAGCAAATCGACCTCACGGCGATCCCGCGCTTCAACGAAAGCGAAGGGCACGGGCCCAAGCGCGCGCACCCGGTCGAAGATTACTTTGACGACCTGTCGATGCACTTGATCTACGAGATCTACAAAAAAGATTTCGAACTCTTCAAATACGACTTCGAAAATCCGGGGAACAAGATGCCCATCGGAGAGATCGATCTCGACGAAGTGCACGCCAAACTGGGCGACTGATCCGGCCAGTGCGAAGCGCTCTTCAAAGTGCGGTGACAAGCCACTTCGAAGCGGCTTTTCGCTCGGTTCAATCCGGCAGTTCGTCAGACGGGATAATCTGAAAGAACACACCACCCGACCAGACGCCGAACCAATCTGTTCCATCCACCGCATGGGTCGCGCCGTGTTCGACCAAACGGTAAAAACTCTTCCGGTCGATCAACGCTTCCAGATTGGCACGCACCAACACATAAGGCGACGGCTCACCGGTCTCTGCATCCCGCTCGACCCGGATCGGATGCTCCGGTCCCGCCACCGCCGTATCCCCCACATGCGTGGAAAACGTCAGCACCTGCGCCTCCCCCTCACCAGACGACTCGAAATCCGTGGCCACAAACGGCGCGTCATCCACCGTGATTCCCACCTTTTCGACAGGGGTCACTAGGAAGTATTTGTCCCCGTCCTTCCGCAGAATCGACGAGAACAGCTTGACCAAGGGCGCACGACCAATCGGCGTACCTAAATAGAACCACGTCCCATCGCGCGCGATCCGCATGTCCAAGTCCCCGCAAAAGGGCGGGTTCCAAAGATGAACCGGCGGCAAACCTTTGCTTTTGGTGGCGCGAACAGAGGCAGCGATGCCTTCAGCGGACGGAATTACACGATCTTGTGCGCTCATTGCTTTTGCCATTTTCCCTTTGCGCGTTACACTTTCCTCAAACAGACGTAATGCGCAAGGGAGACACGTCATGGCCGCAGGCGAAGATTTGGTCGCAGAGATCGAAGCGCTGGAAGACAAGCTGGCGCAGGCCAAGACCGCAATCACCCGCCGCTTCATCGGTCAGGAACGTGTTGTCGAACTGACGCTGACCTCGCTGTTATGTGGTGGCCACGGCTTGCTAATCGGTCTCCCCGGCCTTGGGAAAACCCGTCTGGTCGAAACCGTGTCGACCGTCATGGGCCTGAATGGCAACCGCGTGCAGTTCACGCCCGACCTGATGCCCGCCGACATTCTCGGCTCCGAAGTTCTGGAAACCGGAAGCGATGGCAGCCGAGCGTTCAAATTCATCCAGGGCCCGATCTTCTGCCAGCTTCTGATGGCCGACGAAATCAACCGCGCCAGCCCCCGCACGCAGTCGGCGCTGTTGCAGGCGATGCAGGAAAAGGTCGTCACCGTCGCCGGCGAAACACGAAAGCTCGATGCACCTTTCCACGTTCTGGCCACCCAGAACCCCATCGAACAGGAAGGCACCTACCCGCTTCCCGAAGCGCAGCTTGACCGTTTCCTTGTCCAGATTGACGTGCAGTATCCCGACCGCAAAACGGAAAAGGAAATCCTGCTTGCCACCACTGGCGCTGACGAAGCCGAAGCCTACGAAGTGTTCACCGCCGACGAGTTGATTGCAGCGCAGCAACTGCTCCGCCGTATGCCCGTAGGCGATGCCGTGGTCGAGATGATCCTTGATCTGGTCCGCGCCTTCCGTCCAGATGACCCGCTTGCCGGGGACCGCGTCAAAGACACCGTCGCATGGGGCCCCGGCCCGCGTGCCGCTCAGGCGCTGATGTTGACCGTGCGCGCGCGTGCACTGCTTGAAGGTCGCCTTGCCCCGTCACCACAGGACGTAATCAACATGGCCCGCCCAGTCTTGACCCACCGGATGGCGCTGACCTTCTCGGCGCGCGCTCGTGGCGAAGACCTCGGCAGCCTGATCGACGATGTGGCCCACCGCATGGTGGCGACCGAGGCTGCTGCGTGACAACCATCACCGCCCTCCGTCAACGCTCAGAAGAGGAAGCCGCCAAGCTGCCCGCGCTTTTGGCTCGGGCGGAATACTTGGCAGGTACAGTTCTCTTGGGCGAGCACGGGCGGCGACGCTCTGGATTGGGCGATGATTTCTGGCAATACCGACCGATGCAACAAGGCGATGCCCTGCGTGACATCGACTGGCGGCGCTCGGCCCGCAGCGACACGCAATTCGTCCGTGAACGCGAATGGCAGATCGCGCAAAGCGTCATCCTTTGGGTCGATCAGGCTGCGTCGATGCGCTTTGCATCCGACGCCGATTTGACCACCAAAGCCGACCGCGCCCGCACTCTGGCGCTGGCCAGCGCGATCCTGCTGATCCGGGGCGGCGAACGCGTGGGCCTCACCGGGTTTGATCTACCACCCCGGCGCGGTCAGGCACAGATCACACGCCTTGCGCAGATGTTGTCCGTCGATCACGGCGATGATTACGCCGAACCCGAGGCGCGCGGGATGATTCCGCAATCGCGCGCAATCTTCTTTTCCGATTTTCTCGGCGATCCCGCTCCGGTCGAGGCCGCCTTAACCAAGGCTGCCGACCGCGGCGTGCGCGGCGCTTTGGTTCAAATCCTTGATCCCAGCGAAGAAAGCTTTCCTTTCGACGGCCGCACGATCTTCCAAAGCATCGGTGGCGGTTTGGTTCACGAAACTCTCAAGGCGGGTGATCTGCGCAGCCGCTATCTCGATCGGCTAGCCGAACGAAAAGACAGGCTCGACCGTTTGGCGCGGTTGACTGGCTGGCAATACCTTAGCCACCACACAAGTGACAGCGCACAATCCGCGCTGCTTTGGATTTACCGGGCTATGGATGGGGCTCACGGATGACTCTATTTGGCATCGGTTTCGCGACACCTTGGCTTCTGCTGACACTTCTGGCGCTGCCGATCCTATGGCTCATCCTGCGCGCCGTGCCGCCCGCCCCGATCCGGCGCATGTTTCCCGGGGTCGTGCTGTTGCTTGGCCTCAAGGACGACGATCAGGTCAGCGATCGCACCCCGTGGTGGCTGCTGCTGTTACGGATGTTGGCCGTCGCGGCACTTATCATTGGGCTGGCTGGTCCGATCCTAAACCCGCAGACCGATGACATCGCGGCAAATGACGGCCCGCTGCTTGTCGTGATGGATGCCTCTTGGGCCAGTGCTGCAAGCTGGCGCGCGCGCACACAGGCGCTGGATGGCCTACTTGCCCAAGCCGCCCGCGAAGACCGCCGTGTGGCATTGCTCAAACTCAGCTCACCGGAACCCACCAGTTTTCAAACCGCCGACGACCTGCGCGCGCGTCTGGTCGGTCTCTCACCCGAAGCGTGGGAACCGGGCGAAACCCAGATCACCCGCGCGCTCGATCTTTTGCCAGAGGGAGATTTCGATACCTACTGGATGTCCGATGGGCTTGAACGAGACAGCCGCGCAACCTTTTTGACCACACTCAAAGATCGCGGCACCGTCACGGTGTTTCAGGCGGGACAAACCATCCTTGGACTTGCGCCCGCGCGGTTCGAGGATGGCAACATCGTCCTGACAGCCCTACGCGCCCAGTCGGACAGCGACCGCGAAATCACAATCCTCGCCCAAGGTCGCGACCCTGCCGGCAATCCCGCCGTTCTGGCACGCGCCTCCGCAACGTTTGAAGCCGGTGCCTCCACGACCGAAGCCGCGTTGTCTCTTCCGTCTGAACTGCGTGCCCGGATCACCCGCTTCGAGATCGAAGGCAACCGCAGCGCAGGCGCGACCACCCTACCAGACGACAGCCTCCGCCGCCGCGAAGTCGCCCTGATGGCTGGCCGCGAAGACCGTGAAGGGCTGCAACTTCTCTCGCCGCTGCACTACCTCGAAAAGGCACTCGAGCCCAGCGCCGACCTGCTCACCGGCACGCTGATGGACATGATCCCCGCCAACCCTGACGTCATCGCGCTGGCCGATGTGGCCACCCTTGGCGCAGCCGAAGAAGACGCGCTGCTCGACTGGCTCGATAGAGGTGGGATCCTCTTGCGCTTTGCCGGGGCCCGCCTTGCTGCCAGCGATATCAGCCGCGAAACCGAAGACCCGCTGATGCCCGTGCGCCTGCGCGCAGGTGGCCGCAGCGTTGGCGGCGCGATGAGCTGGGGTGAGCCGAAATCATTGGCCGAATTCGGCGAAGACAGCCCGTTCTTTGGCCTCTCCATCCCCCCCGACGTGACTGTGACAGCTCAGGTCATGGCGCAGCCCGACCCGGCCTTGGCGGAACGCGTGATTGCGCAACTCAGCGACGGCACTCCGCTGGTCACGCGCAAGGCGGTGGGTCAAGGCCAGATCATCCTGTTCCACGTCACCGCCAATGCCGAATGGTCCTCCCTGCCGCTGTCGGGACTCTTCATGCAGATGCTCGAACGGCTCGCCATCGCAGCAGGCAACGCGAGCCAGCCCAGCGCAGAAGACCTTGCCGGAACCATCTGGCAGCCGAACATGGTGCTTGACGCCTTCGGATCGCTGAACGACGGCAGCACCCTGCCCGGCGTCCCCGGCGAGAACATGGTCGAGGCCGATCTTGGTCCTGAACTGCGCCCCGGCCTTTACCAAAGTCAGGACCGCACGATGGCCCGCAACGTATTGACCTCAGACGCCACGTTGACCCCAGTCAACTGGCCCTCGGACATCACCGTCGAAGGCCTGACCCAGTCCGAGGAAACCCCGCTGGCAGGTTGGCTCCTTGCCCTCGCCATCATTCTCCTCTTGGCGGATATCGTCGCGTCGCTCTTTCTCTCTGGTCGTCTCTCCGGCCCCCGCGCCACCACCGCAGCGGGCATCGCGCTTGCCCTGTTGCTGATGCCGAACTCCCCGGCACAGGCGCAATCGACCGCGGATCAATTCGCCCTTGCAGCCACCGCCGAAGTGACATTCGCCCACGTCATCACTGGCGACGCCGCGCTGGACCGAACCGCGCAAGCGGGGCTCTTGGGGCTGTCCGAAACACTCTTCTTCCGCACGTCCGTTGAACCGGCGACGCCGGTGGCGGTGGACCTCGAAACAGATGAACTGGCGTTCTTCCCGTTCCTCTATTGGCCAATCACCCCCGATCAGCCCACGCCCTCGGCCGAAGCCTACGCAAAACTGAACACCTACCTGCGGTCTGGTGGGATGATCATGTTCGACACCCGTGATGCCGACATCGCCCGCTTTGGCACCGGAAGCCCGAATGGCCGCAAGCTACAACAATTGGCGGCACCGCTCGACATTCCGCCGTTGGAACCGATCCCACAGGACCACGTACTGACGCGCACCTTCTACCTGCTTCAGGACTTCCCCGGCCGCCACAACAGCAGCGATGTCTGGGTCGAAGCAGCCCCACCCGATGCTGAACTGGTCGAAGGCATGCCCTTCCGCAACCTCAATGACAACGTCACCCCAGTGATCATCGGCGGTAATGACTGGGCATCAGCATGGGCGATGGACAACCGAGGCAACGCGCTGTTCCCAGTCGGACGCGGCTATTCCGGTGAGCGTCAGCGCGAAATCGCGTATCGCTTCGGGGTCAATCTGGTCATGCACGTGCTGACCGGAAACTACAAATCCGATCAGGTTCACGTGCCTGCACTTCTTGACAGATTGGGCAATTGATGACCGGCAGCATCGTCTTCGATCCACTTCTCCCGTGGGTTATCATCGCCGTTCTGGCCGCCTTTGCCCTGCTTGGTGTGTCACTCGCACTCTGGCGAGGATTGCAAGGCTGGGCGCTCCGCGCGCTGGCCGCCTTGGTTGTGCTCGCCGCCCTCGCGCAGCCCTCCTACCAGATCGAAGACCGCGCGCCGCTGTCCAATATCGTGCTCATCGTCGAAGACAAAAGCGCCAGCCAATCTCTGGGCGACCGCCTCGACACCACCACCAACGCCGCCGTCTCCTTGGCCGCTCAACTGAACGCCCGCGACAACACCGAAATCCGCCGGATCGAGGTCCGCGACGGCGAAGGCGACACCGGTACGTTGCTTATGTCCGCCGTGTCGGATGCCTTGGCCGAAGAACCACGCGGCCGCATTGCCGGTATCTTCCTACTCAGCGATGGGCGCGTCCACGATCTGGAGCGCACCCCCGATCTGCCCGCGCCGTTGCACCTACTGCTGACTGGCAAAGAAACCGACTGGGACCGCCGCCTGATCGTCAAGAACGCCCCGGCCTTTGCCATCCTTGGGGAACCCGTGACTTTGACCCTGCGTGTCGAAGACGATGGCGCGGCTCCGCAAGCCACTTCAACCGTTATCGACATTTCTGTCGACGGCGCAGACCCCCAGCGCTTTGACATGCCCATCGGTGAAGACATCGAGCTGCCGATCACACTGCCCCACGGTGGTCTCAACGTGATCCAGTTCACGGTCCCCACCGCCGAAGACGAATTGACCGACCGCAACAATACCGCACTGGTGCAGATCAACGGCGTCCGCGACCGTTTGCGCGTTTTGCTGGTCAGTGGTGAACCACATGCAGGTGGCCGCACATGGCGCAACTTGCTCAAGTCCGACAGCTCTGTCGATCTGGTCCACTTCACCATCCTGCGCCCACCCGAAAAACAGGACGGCGTTCCGGTCACCGAACTTTCGCTGATCGCCTTTCCAACCCGCGAACTGTTCCTCGAGAAGATCGAGGACTTCGACCTCATCATTTTCGATCGTTACAAGCGCCGGGGCATCTTGCCTGCCATCTATCTCGACAACGTCGCCAACTATGTTCAGGAAGGCGGCGCGGTCCTCGTCGCCGCTGGCCCCGATTTCGCCAGCGCCGACAGCATCTACCGCTCGCCTCTGGCCGACATCATTCCCGCCGAACCCACCGCCCGCGTAATTGACCGCGGCTACCGTCCCCGCATCACCGACCTGGGTAACCGCCACCCCGTCACCTCTGGCCTCGCCGGGGCAGACACGTGGGGCCGCTGGATGCGCCAGATCGAAGTCGATCCTATCGGTGGCGACGTCGTGATGAGCGGGATCGACGACAAACCGCTTCTGATTCTGGACCGCGTCGGCGAAGGCCGCGTCGCGCTCATAGCGTCGGATCATGCCTGGCTCTGGTCGCGCGGCTTCGAAGGCGGTGGCCCACAACTCGATCTGCTCCGCCGTCTGGCGCACTGGATGATGAAGGAACCCGAGTTAGAGGAAGAGGCGCTCTGGGCCGAACCCACTGGCCAGACCATGCGCATCATCCGTCGAACGCTGGACGAAACCATCGGCACAGTGACCATCACGCGCCCCGATGGCACCGAGGAACAGATCACTCTGGAAGAGATCACACCGGGCCGCTTCGAGGCGCTCTATACCGGACCCGAAATCGGCCTTTACCGTCTCACAGATGGCGATCAAGAGGCAGTGGTAGGCCTCGGCCCGGCCGCTCCGCGCGAGTTCGAACAGACCATCGCAAGCGGTGAATTGCTTGAAACCGCCGTTGACGGCACGCGCGGCGGCGTGCGTCGCTTGGAAGACGGCCTACCCAGCATCCGCGCCGTCGGCGAAGGCCGCCCCGCCGCTGGTCGCGGTTGGCTTGGCATCACCCCCCGCGAGGCGTTCGAGACATTGGATGTGACCCAAACGCCGATGCTCCCGGGGTGGCTCGTCCTGCTGATGGCCTCTGCCCTAATCCTTGGCGCATGGCTCCGCGAAGGACGGAGAACATAATAAAGCGTTAACAATAAGTTAAAGGGTCCGCACCGGACCCTTTGTTTCGCGCGCGAAACATTTGGGCCGGATCGGACCCATTTTCAAACACCGCCCAAGCACAAACAAAAAAGGCCGATCCAACGAACCGGCCTTTCGACGTGCGATGTATGACGTTTAGCTTCCCAGCTTATCGTCGATGATTTCCTGAAACTCACCATAGCTCATGTTGGAATAGGTCGTCCCGTCAATCACGAAAGACGGTGTCGAACTGATCCCGTGCTCTTCGGCGTTGGCTTGATACCACTCGATCAACCCACGCGCCTTGTCGCCATTGCTCAAGCAGGCCTCAAGCTGGTCATTCTCCAACCCTGCGATCCGACCGATCTTGCGCAGCTCGTCCGCAATCGCCGCCTCAGACCCCGCACGGGACCATTCGCCCTGCGTGTCATAGATCATCTCGGTGATGCCATAGAAGCGATCTTCACCACCACAGCGGGCGACCAGCGACCCCCAAAGGCCGTAGCGGTCGAAATACACTTCACGGTAGGTGAACTTGACCTTGCCGGTGTCGATGTAATCGGCCTTCAAATCCTTGAAGACGCCCTTGTGGAACGTCGCGCAATGCGGACAGGTGAACGATGCGTATTCGATGATTTCGACCGGCGCATCTTCGGCGCCAAGTACCATTTCCTGAATGGTGACATCCGCCGCCGCGCTTTCCTGCGCATTGGCCGCCCCCGGCAGCGCGATGGCTTGCCCGTTGATCGTGGGCGCTTGGCCCGTCGTTCCAGCGACCCACCATCCAGCGCCCGCCACGAGGGCTGTTGCCAGTGCAATCGTCATCAACCGTTGTTTCATTGCGAAACCCTTTGCTCTGTTTGCCGTTGGACCTAGGTCCGATCTTGCGTTTTTGAATAGACGTTTGTGGCCAGACGTTCCAGCGCCGCGCGCAAACCTTCGTCCTGAACCCCGTTGGCCAAACTTTGTGCCTCGGGCAGGATCGGCGCGGGTGTGTCGTCCTGTGCCGATTTGGGACGGTGATCAAAGCTCACCTGACCTTCAGAAAACCCGGTTGAGGCCGTCTGTGTAATCCGCACCTTCGAAATCGCGTTATAGCCGTAGACCGCGTTCACCTTCTCGCGCAGCTTTTCCTTCTGCATCTCCAGAATCGGCGCGTTGGCCCCGGTGGTCAAAAGCGTAAGCGTCGCCCCAAATCCGCTACGCCCATAGCGCACCTCGACAGGTCGGCTGATTGTGGCAATGTCGTCGCCTGCGATCTCCGCCCAATGGGTCAGAAGACGCGATTGCGCGAAGCCACGCGTTTCCGAAGTCTTGCGGATCTGTGTCTGCAAGAGGCTCGATGTGCGTTTGAAGCCATGTGTCTGACTGTTGCGCGGCGCCATGTTTGACTCCCTTGTCCGAACGCTATTCTAGTGGCGCGACGCTATCGCAACCACCCCACAAATGAGAGCCGAAATCAAAGGTATGTCAGACCAGCGTGATCCGCCCGATCCCTCCTTGCTGCTTGACTGGTACGACAGGCATGCCCGCCAGATGCCGTGGCGCATTGGTCCTGCGGCCCGTGCCGAAGGCATTCGGCCTGATCCCTACCGCGTGTGGATGTCCGAAATCATGCTGCAACAAACCACCGTTGCGGCCGTAAAAAGCTATTTCGAGGCGTTCACCACCCGCTGGCCCACCGTCAGCGATCTTGCCCAAGCCGAAGATGCCGATGTGATGGCCGCATGGGCCGGACTTGGCTACTACGCCCGCGCCCGCAACCTTCTCAAATGCGCGCGTGTCGTCCATCACGATCACGGTGGCGTGTTCCCGGACACCTATGACAACCTGATCGCGCTTCCGGGTATTGGCCCCTACACCGCTGCTGCCATCGCCTCGATCGCGTTTGACCTGCCGGAAACCGTGCTGGATGGAAACGTCGAACGGGTGATGTCGCGGCTGTATGACGATCACACGCCTTTGCCCGCTGCGAAACCCGTGCTGATGCAATACGCGGCAGCCCTTACGCCGCAGCACCGGCCCGGCTGCTATGCGCAAGCGGTGATGGATCTGGGGGCCACCATCTGCACCCCCCGCAACCCGGCGTGTGGTCTTTGCCCATGGCGCAAATCCTGCGCCGCATGGGATGCCGGCACCGCCAAGGAATTGCCGAAGAAGTCACCGAAAAAGCGCAAACCCACACGGTTCGGCATTGCCTATCTTGCCCGCCGGGTCGATGGAGCATGGCTCTTGGAACAGCGCCCCGACAGCGGGCTTTTGGGCGGGATGCTGGGCTGGCCCGGCAGCGATTGGGGCGATACCCCAACCGAAGACCCGCCCATCCGGGCCGAATGGCGTACCCTGCCCGAAGAAGCGCGCCACACATTCACGCATTTCCACCTGCGCCTCACGGTGAAAACAGCGCTTGTCCCGATGGACCGTGCCCCCGCACGCGGTATGTTTGTAGAGACCGACCAATTCGACCCGGAAAATCTACCGACGGTGATGCGCAAAGCCCATGCTTTGGCAAAACTCAAATGACGGCACGCGGGGTCACTGTTGGTGACGAGGGTTTCAACCGTTAAGGTTTCGGCCGTTAGAGTCTACGAGCTAGGAAGAACCGAGCAGCCCCATGACTGACAGCACTGTCCACCGCTCTTCGACACGCCTGCCCTTCCGGGCAGCGATGCCGTTCTGGCTGTCGCTTTTCATGATCCCGCTTGTTCTATCAGCCGCGCTCGTCGGAGGCATCTGGGTCGTGGTGCCGATCGTCGCCACATGGGGTGTCTTCGCCACGCTTGATGCCGCTTTGGGGCTCAATGCCAACAACCTCGACCCCCAAACCAAAGACAGCGCACTTTACTGGCACCGGATGATCACGCTGATTTGGCCACCACTACAGTTCGCAATGATCTTTGGTCTGATCTGGTACATTCCAAGGGTCGACCATTTGAACCCGCTGGAAATCTATCTTGTGACCGTGGGAATGGGCGTTTTGTCGGGCAGTGTCGGCATCGTCTATGCACATGAGCTCATGCATCAACGTAACAAGCTTGAGCGTTGGCTTGGCGACATCCTGATGTCCATGGCGATTTATGGCCATTTCCGGTCAGAGCACCTGCTAGTGCATCACCGCCACATTGGCACCCCACGCGATCCGGTTACGGCCCGCTACAACGAAAGCTTCTGGCGGTTTTACCCACGTGTCCTCAAGGGATGTCTGCTGTCTTCGTTCCGTGCCGAACGCGACATGTTGGCCCGCAAAAACCTGCCATGGTGGCATGCCAGCAATCCGTTCTGGCGCTATTGGGGGTTGCAGACTGCGTTTGTCGTACTGGCATTCGCGCTTGGCGGTGGGCTGGGCGTGTTGATCTTCGTGCTTCAGGCACTTTCCGCAATTTTCCAGCTCGAGTTGGTGAACTATGTCGAACACTACGGGTTGACCCGCAAATACCTAGGCGACGGAAAATACGAGCACGTCAAACCGCGTCACAGCTGGAACGCCTCGCACAAGGCGTCGAATTGGTTCCTGATCAATCTGCAACGGCATTCCGACCATCACTACAAGCCGGATCGGCGTTTTCCGCTGTTGCAAACCCATGACGAAGACGATGCGCCGCAACTGCCCTATGGCTATTCCGTGATGACCTTTTTCGCACTTTTCCCGCGCAAGTGGCGGGCGATGATGAACCCAAGGGTCACCGCGTGGCGCGAGAAGTACTACCCCGAGATCGACGACTGGTCTGCATACAACAAGGCCCGGCACGGACTGTAATCCGGCACCGGGCCAAAACTCTTCAAAAGGTTTCAACAATCCTTCGAAGGATTGCCGCGCAGATCACAACTCGGCAAGCAGAGCCTCACCGCCGGACACTTCACAGACGCCAGGGCTTTCCTCGACATGCAGGGTGGTGACCTTGCCGTCTTCGACCAGCATCGCATACCGCTTGGAGCGCGCGATCAGGCCGGCGGGTGGTGCGTCGAAATCCATACCGATGGCCTTGGTGAACGCGCTTTCCGCATCACCCAGCATGGTGATCCCGGCTTCGGTCGCGCCCGTTGCCTCGCCCCAGGCTTTCATCACGAAGGGATCGTTGACCGACACGCAGATGATTTCGTCCACGCCTTTTTCGGCGAACTGATCCTTGGTGCGGATAAAGCTGGGCACATGTGCCGAATGGCAGGTCGGTGTGAAAGCGCCGGGAACGGCGAAGATCACAATCTTCTTGCCTTTGGCATGGTTGGCCAACGTGACGGCCTCGGGGCCGTCTGCCCCCATTTTCACAAGTGTTGCGTCTGGAAGTGTATCACCCTGTGCGATTGTCATCGTCGGTCCCTTGTTGATGAATTGCATTCTCGATGCTCTGCCATATAGGGTCGCCCGCAACCAGACCAATGGCAGTGCGGAAAAAGGTTTAAGAATGAAACATGTAATTGTGGTTGGTGCCGGGCAGGCCGGGGCCTCTTGTGTCGCCCGTCTGCGCGCCAAGGGGTTCGACGGTCAGATCACCCTGATCGGGGAAGAACCCTTTCCACCCTACCAGCGCCCACCCCTGTCGAAAGCCTATCTGCTGGGCGAAATGGAGCGGGATCGACTCTATCTGCGGCCCGAAAGTTTCTATGCCGAACAGGACATCGCGCTGAAACTTGGCGCTCCGGTGACGGCGATTGACCCAGGGGCGCAAACGCTGAGTGTGGACGGCGAACAACTGCACTATGACGAACTTGTGTTGACGACCGGTTCTACCCCACGCCGACTGCCTGCGTCGATTGGAGGTGATCTGGACGGTGTGATGGTCGTGCGTGGTTTGCACGACGTCGATGCCATGGCCCCCCGGTTTACCAAAGGTGCTCGGGTGCTGATCGTCGGTGGCGGTTATATCGGGCTTGAGGCGGCAGCGGTCGCGGCCAAGCTGGGTCTGACCGTCACTCTGGTCGAGATGGCCGAGCGGATCTTGCAGCGGGTGGCGGCACCTGAAACCTCAGCTTATTTCCGCGAAGTGCACAGCGGGCACGGTGTCGACATCCGCGAAGGTGTTGGGCTGGACCATCTGACGGGAACCGAGGATCGCGTGACCGTTGCAAAGCTGAGCGATGGTAGCACGCTGGAAGTGGATTTCGTGCTGGTTGGAGTGGGAATTGTCCCGAACACGCAATTGGCCGAGATGGCGGGTGTCCGGATCGAAAACGGCGTCGCCACTGATGCGCAGGGGCGTACCTCGGACCCGCATATCTGGTCTGCGGGCGATTGCGCCTCGTTTCCGATGAATGGTCAACAGATGCGGCTGGAAAGCGTCGGCAATGCCATCGACCAGTCGGAATGTGTGGCCGACAACATTCTTGGCAACGGTCGCCCTTATGAGCCCAAGCCGTGGTTCTGGTCGGATCAATACGACGTCAAATTGCAGATTGCGGGTCTCAGCACAGGTTATGACCACATCGTCACGCGGCAGGGCGAGCATGGTGTGGTGTCGTTCTGGTACTATGCCGGTGACCGGTTACTGGCGATCGACGCGATGAACGATCCCCGCGCTTACATGGTGGGCAAACGGTTGATCGAGAGCGGTAAATCCCCTGCACCAGAGGCGGTGCGCGATCCGGCAACGGATCTCAAGGCGCTGCTCAAAGCGTGAGGATCATTGCGGGCACATGGCGCGGTCGCACCCTTGCCAACGTGGGCAAGGGTGATCCGGGCGCGCATCTGCGGCCCACGACTGACCGGGTGCGGGAAAGCCTGTTCAACATGTTGGCGGGTGGCAGATTTGGTGATCCGTTCGATGGGGCGTCTGTGCTTGATCTGTTTGCCGGGACCGGGGCACTGGGGCTTGAGGCACTGTCGCGCGGGGCCGTGTCGGCGGTGTTTGTTGATGACGGGCGCAAGGCGCAGTCGCTGATCAAGGAAAACCTCAGACTGTTGCGCTGCGAAACGGCGCGGGTGATCGCGCGGGACGCCACGCGTTTGCCGCCGTGCGACGGTGCGCAGGCCACGCTGGTGTTTCTTGACCCGCCTTATGGAAAGGGGTTGGGGGACAAGGCCCTGGCGGCTGCCGTAAAGGGTGGTTGGCTGGCCGACGGTGCGCTGATCGTGTGGGAAGAAAGCACACCGCAATTGGCACCCGAGGGGTTCACCCGATTGGATTCACGGCGCTATGGCGACACCCATGTGGCGGTGCTGAGATTTGGGGAAATACCCGATCCGTGATAAGGTCGGAGTATGGATATCTACAGCCCGACCCTTGAAGAGTTGCGCGTTCTGGAGACGCGCGCGCAGGCAGACACAGCATCACCGCCGCGCGACGGGCCGGTATTGATGGCCGATTGCGCCACACCGCTGGCTGGGGAAACGCTCTTGTCTCTGCTTTGGAAGCGCTGGGACCGAGAGGACTGACGCAGGCTGGCGGCAGTTTTGCGTCGATGCAAAACGACGCGGCACTGATGCCGCGTCGCTTGTGGTAATGGACTTGCGTTATCCGTCTGTACCGTTGCCGGTGCCGCGGGTCGCTTCGACCGCTGCGCGAGCGTCGTCCACCAGTTGCGCGCCATCAAGGCCACGTTCTGTCATCTCGGTAATCCAATCTTGGGTGACCTCGTCGCCCAGCGCCACGATCTGCGAAGTGACCTCTTCGCTAAGCGTTGCGATCTCGTTCCCTGCGTCTTCCATCAGGACAAACCCGTCGCGATCGCCCGTGTCGTGGGCCCGACCTGCCATGGCAGAGGTTTCCAGACCCGAATTGGCGTCGATCACCGCTTTGAGGTCATCGGGCAGCGCGTTGTAGCTATCCTTGTTCATCGCCCAGATGAAGTAGAGGTTGTAGAGCGATTTGTCCCCGGCCACGTCCGTGTGGCTGTCAGTCAGCTCATCGAGCTTCAGCGAGGGCGACATTTCCCATGTGATCACACCACCATCGACCACGCCTTTCGACAGCGCCTCGGGGAATTGCGGCACAGGCAGGCCGATGGGTTCAGCCCCCAGCTTGTCGAGCAGCAGGGTCGCAGGGCGCGACGGACCGCGCAGCTTGAGACCCGCGAAATCGCTCAGGTCTTCAATAGCGGCGCCTTTCTTGTGCACAATGCCGGGCCCATGCATGTGGGCCGCGATCAGGTGTACGTCGGCAAAGTCGTCCACCAGGTGCGCTTGGGTGAATTCCCACGCAGCACGCGAGGCTTCTTCGGCGCTTTTGGTGACCATAAAGGGCAGTTCTAGCGCCTCGGCTTCGGGAAAGCGGCCCGGCGTGTAGCCCGGGATCACCCAGCCGCCGTCGATCACGCCATCGCGGATCAGGTCATATTGCGCGGTGGCTTTGCCGCCGAGCTGCATGAACGGGTAGATCTCGATCTTGATCCGTCCGTTCGATTCCGCTTCAACTTTTTCGACCCAAGGGTCGAGGAAGTATTTCGGGTTCGCAGAATTGGGCGAAACGAAATGCTGGAAGCGTAAGGTCACCTCCTGCGCGATTCCGGTGGTTGCGGTAATGCCAAGCATGGCGGTGAGAGCGGCTGTCTTGAGGAAAGTCATGTCAGCGCCTCCTGTATGAAGCTATGGTCCCACGCTGCTGCACTGCAGCGCAGGGCGTATTTATGCTTCCCCTGCGGCAGTTGCAAATGGTTCGCAAAGCGGCAATCGCTCAAATTTAGCATGAACGCCTTGTCTCAGCAGATGAAATTCGCGACATGGGGGAATTAAAACGAGTTATTCTCCTATAGGGTGATGCGCAAAATCAGAATTGCAGCGTGGCGCGCAGTAATGTTATTCACAAAATTGAATTTATCTCTGGGAGGAGAAATCATGCTTTTGCGCCCCACACGCCGGTCATTTCTGAAAACCGCAGCCGCGATGCCGGCCTTTGCGCTTCCCGGCGCGCAAGCGCTTGCCGAACTGGGTGGGCCGGAAGGCGGCAACCCCGGTTATTTCCGTTTCACTTTGGGCGACGCGAAAATCACCATCGTGTCGGATGGTTTCTTCTCGGTTCCGACAACCGGAGTTGGCATCAATGCTGACCCCGCCGAGGTACAAGCCTTTCTTGCCGCGCATTTCATGTCGCCGGAGATGGGCTATTCGCACACAAATCACCTTTACGTTGAACTGGGTGACGCCAAGGTTCTGGTCGACGTAGGATCTGGCAGCCGCTTTTTCGACACCACCGGGCGCGTCTGGGCCAATATGGAAGCGGCAGGCATTGATCCGATGGAGACCACCCATGTGGTCATCACCCACGCACACCCTGATCACATCTGGGGTGTCCGCGATGATTTCGATGAAGCGATCATCCCGGATGCGGCCTATTACCTTGGCGAAGCGGAACACGGTTATTGGATGCAGGACGACCTTGTGTCCAAGGTCACGCCGGAGCTTCAGCAATTTGTCGTAGGTGCGCAGAACTCGATCAATGTTGATGGTGCCGAGTGGGAACTCGTGTCGGACGGATTTGAGATCGCCCCCGGCGTACGGGTCATCGATACGCCCGGCCACACGCCGGGGCATATGTCAGTTGTGGTAGAAAGCGGGGGGCAGCAACTGATCGCTTTGGGTGATGCGATGACCCATGCCTATGCCAATTTTGCGCATCCCGAATGGTTCAATGGCACGGATACCGATGGCGACCTGACCGTGGCCACCCGCAAACGTCTGCTAGATATGGCGTCCGCAGACCGGATGGCGGTGCTGGGCTACCACTTCCCCTTCCCCGGTGTCGGGCATGTCAAACGCGAGGGCGACAGCTATAGCTTCATTCCCGCGATGTGGCAGTTCGACTAAGCGCGAAACGCCCGCAGATTGGCGGCGCGGTGGGACCAGAGCAGATGTCCCAGCGCGCCCAACATCGCAATTCCAGCAGCGGCACCGAGCCATGTGAGATCGCCCGCACTTTGCACAAAGCCACCCAAAAAAGAGCCTGACGCCGTTCCGATGTAAATCGAAGCCGCGTTGAGGGCGAGGACCACTCCGGCAAGGTTCGGGGCCAGCTGCATCAAGCGGACCTGCTGCGGGGCCATGAAGGACCAACCGAAGGCGGACCAGACAAACGTCAACACCAGCACCAGCCACGGGGTCAGCGGCAGACCCGAGAAGACCGGCATCAACACGATCTGTCCCAAACAGAGCAGCACAAGCGATGCGACAGACCCAAGCCGATCGGTAAGAAATCCACCCAGCAGGTTGCCCACCACCGCGCCCGCACCGAACACCAGCAATACAAGCGTGATGCCGTCTCGGCCAAAGTCCATCGTCTGTTCAAGCAGCGGCGCGAGGTAGGTGAAGAGGATGTAGATCGCGCCAAGGAAGGTTGCCGTAAACAGCACCGCACCCATAATCAGCCCATCTTTTAAGGCGCGCCCCAGATCAGAAAGCGACACTGGCGTGAAGCGCAGTCCTGCGGGCACGCGGACCCAGATCAGGATCACGGACAGGATCGCAAGCGCCAGAACCATCCAGAAGGCCATGCGCCAGCCAAAGGTATAGGCGATCCAGCCACCCGCCGGGACGCCGATCACCTGAGACAACGTCAGCCCAAAGTAAAAGGCCGAGATCGCCTTGCCCTGCGCGGCAGGCGCTGCCAGAGCGGCGACCACCGCAGCGCCTACAGGGGTAACCACACCCGCGCCAGCCGCCGCCAGCGCGCGGGCGATGTAGAGAACCGTCACGTTCGGCGCGAGAGCGGCCAGCAGTGCGCCCAGTGCAAACACCGCCATCCCCGCAGCAATCACCCGGCGGCGGCCGATCCGGCCTGTGACGGACACGAGGATCGGGGACAGAACTGCATAGGCCAGCGCATAGGCGGTCATCGCCCCCCGGCGGCGGCGGTGCTGACTTCGAGATCTGACGCCAACAGCGGCACCATACCGATCACCACGAAAGCCCCCATCCCGATCACAAAGTTGCAGGCCGACAAAAGTGCGATGAGGCCGACAGGTGGTCGACTTATGTCTGTCTGCGATGTCATCCGGGCTATCCTTCGCGCGGTGCTGCGGCGCGGCTGAGGCGATCGTTAATCGCGATACCTAGCCCTTCGTGAGGAATAGGCGAGACCGCGATCGTGCCACCTCCCATCGCATCAAGGCGGTGCAAGTGGTCAAACAGATGTGCCGCCGCTTCGACCAAGTCCTCGGTCTCGGACAGGTTAAGATCACAGTCTACATCGCCGAATCCAAGGCGCAGGTCACCCGGCTCCCATTCGGTGGCGTTAAGGCGCACCAATGCTGTCGGCGCATAGTGCGACATCAATTGCCCCGGAGCCGAGATCGCCTCGGCTTTATGGCGCACAGCAAGGTGGCGACCAAGTGTCAGCGCCAGTTCCTGTTCGGTGATGCCACCAGGGCGCAGCAAGACCGGTTTGTCAGTGAGGCCGACAATGGTCGATTCGACACCAACCTTGCACGGCCCACCATCGAGAATCGCATCCACTCTCGCTCCGAGGCTGTCGGCCACATGGCGCGCCAGCGTCGGGCTGATCTGGCCGGACCTGTTTGCCGACGGGGCCGCAACTCCGCCACCAAAGGCGCGCAACACAGCGCGAGCAGAAGCGTGGGCCGGAAGGCGTACCGCAATCGTGTCTAGCCCCGCCGAGACCAACGACGAGATCGCGCTGTCCGCTTGCTTGCGCAGAACAAGGGTCAGTGGACCGGGCCAGTAAGTCTGTGCCAGAAGTTCGGCTTCTGATTTCCAATGGACATGTTGTTTGAGTGTATCGAGATCGGCAAAATGAACGATCAACGGGTTAAAGCTGGGTCGACCCTTGGCCTCGAAAATCCGCGCAACGGCACGGTCATCGCAGGCATCCGCGCCCAATCCGTACACCGTCTCTGTCGGGAACGCGACCAACCCACCTGAACGCAGACGGGCGGCGGCGGCGGCTTGGCCCATTTCGGTATCGGGCAACAAATTGGGTGGGGTTGTGTTCATCGGTTATGACGCCGCGTTCTTGTTGATGGGGTGGGCCGCATTCGTCAGGGTCGCATCAAAAGCTGACGATTGCTTACCGATACGGCTCGCAATTGCCAAGTCACAGAACTTAAGACCTAGCGTCCGAGGAAAGTTGAAAATGTCGTACCGTGCCCCTGTTTCCGAGATCCGTTTCCTGTTCGACCACGTCGTCGGCTTTGACCAGGTTGCCGCAACAGAGCGGTTTTCCGAAGCGACGCCCGAGACCGTAGCGGCCGTCCTGAGCGAAGCCGGAAAGCTGTGCGAAGACATCCTGTCGCCGCTTCAACGGGCCGGCGATCTGCATCCGGCGCGGCTTGAGAATGGGATCGTGCGCACCTCGCCGGGATATGCTGATGGTTATCGCGCCATCGCAGACGGTGGGTGGATCGCGATTGCGGCTGACCCAGAGTACGGCGGTATGGGGCTGCCCATGGCCATGACAACCGCAGTGAACGACATGATGAGCGCGACATGCCTGTCGTTGCAACTGGCCCCTCTGATGACACAAGGCCAGATCGAGGCGCTGGAGCATCACGCGCCCGATGCGATCAAGGACCTATATCTGCCCAAACTGATTTCCGGCGAATGGATGGGCACCATGAACCTGACCGAGCCACAAGCCGGGAGCGATGTGGGTGCTCTTACGACCAAGGCCGAGCCCAATGGCGACGGCACCTATGCGATTACGGGTCAGAAGATCTACATCTCTTGGGGCGACAACGACATCACCGAGAACGTGTGTCACCTTGTTCTGGCCCGTCTGCCCGACGCGGTGCCGGGCACCAAGGGGATCAGCCTGTTTCTCGTACCCAAGCGCATTCCGGATGAAAACGGTGTCCCCGGCGTGGCCAATGATCTCAAGGTGGTGAGCCTGGAACACAAGATGGGTCTTCATGGTAGCCCGACCGCCGTGATGCAGTATGACGGCGCAACCGGGTGGTTGATCGGTCAGGAACATGACGGCATGCGCGCCATGTTCACGATGATGAACAACGCACGTCTTGGCGTGGGTGTTCAGGGCATTGGTGTGGCCGACGGAGCGTATCAGCACGCGCTGGCCTATGCCGAGGGCCGCAAACAGGGCCGCACCGAGCATAACACCATCACCGACCACGCGGATGTGCGCCGAATGCTGGCGACGATGAAAGCCGACACCTTTGCCGCCCGCGCCATTGCGTTTGCCAACGCGGTCGCCATCGACATGGAAACCGCCACGGGTCACGCCGATTGGTCCGCGCGCGCAGCGCTCCTGACTCCGATCACCAAGGCGTTCGGAACTGATACGGGGATTGACGTTGCGGAACTGGGCGTGCAGTTGCATGGCGGTATGGGATTCATCGAAGAAACTGGTGCGGCACAGTATTCACGCGATGTGCGTGTGACCGCGATTTACGAAGGCACCAACGGAATTCAATCGATGGACCTTGTCGGACGCAAGCTTATGGATGGGGGCGAAGCTGCATATCGTCTGCTTGACGAGATGGAGGCCGACGCGGAAGCGGCGCGCGCCGAATTGCCGGAATTGGCCGAAGCGGTCTGGCAGGCCTGCGAAACGCTGCGGGAAACAACCGAATGGATGGTAGCGCAAGATGCGCAGGATCGCTTTGCTGGGTCCGTACCTTATCTGCGTGGTTTTGCCCGGGTGCTTGGCGCACATTTCCACCTCAAGGCCGCGCGCGCGGATCGGGGAGGCAAACACGAACGTTTGGCCACGTTCTATATTCACAGCCTGCTGCCCGAGCATGTCGGCCTGATGGCCCACGCACGGCAGGGCGCGGATGACCTATATGCCCTGAGCATGGAAGATCTTGCCGCATGAAGGACCGGAGTACAGGTGGAATTCGCTACCCCTGGGACACCCCCCCAGAAGAAGGCAGTGCCACCGAGGTCGCTGAGGGCATTCTATGGATTCGCCTGCCGCTGCCCATGAAGCTAGACCACGTCAATGTCTACGCGCTGGATGATGGCGACGGCTGGACCATTGTCGACACGGGTTTTGCATCGAAGCGGGGCAAGGCGATCTGGACCCGGTTGTTGGAAGGTCCGTTGCGGGGCAAGCCGGTACATCGCGTGATTGTCACGCACCACCACCCCGACCATGTCGGGCTGGCTGGCTGGTTGAAGTCCGAACATGGCGCAGAGCTGATGACAACGCGCACGGCATGGCTGATGGCCCGAATGCTGCAGCTTGACGAGCAACCCTTACCCAGCCCGGAAACCCTGAGCTTTTGGACTCGTTGCGGCATGGCACCGGAGGTGCTGGACAAACGCCGGACAGAACGCCCGTTCAACTTTGCTGATTGCGTTGATCCTTTGCCTCTGGGCTACACACGCATTCAGCAGGGCGATACGATCAGCGCCGGGGGGCGGACATGGGACATTCATATCGGTAATGGACATGCGCCCGAACACGCCACGTTCTGGGCACGTGATGACAATCTCATCCTTGCAGGCGATCAAATCTTGCCGTCGATCAGTTCGAATATCGGGGTCTACGCGACCGAACCCGAGGCCGACCCCGTGGCGGATTGGCTGGAATCCTGCGAACGCCTCAGCACCATCGCGCGGGAAGATCATCTGGTTCTGGGAGGGCACAAGCTGCCTTTCACGGGGCTGCCTTTGCGCCTGCATCAGTTGATCGAAAACCATCACGGCGCACTACGCCGACTCGCAGCGCATCTGGATACGCCAAAATCGGCGGGAGACAGCTTTGCACCCTTGTTCAAGCGAACCATCGGTGACAGCGAATATGGCTTGGCTCTGGTCGAGGCGATGGCGCATTGCCAACACCTTTGGCACGAAGGGCGTGCAACCCGTCACCTGAATGACAGTGGCGCGTGGGTGTTTCAGACCCGCCCCTGATCTTCTCTGTTTTTCAAATACCTCGGGGTGAGGGGCAGCGTCCCTTTCCGAAGGTCTCGCCTACGGCGCGCGTGTCTCAGGCGCGGCCGCCTTCTGACGACAAGGCCAATGGTGAAATGCCCAGACGGCCCAGCGCTGCTTCCCATTTGTCGGTATCCACTGTGTCAAACACCAGCTCGCTGTCAGCCTCGCACACCAGCCATCCATTCTGGGCGATTTCGCTTTCAAGTTGACCTGGCCCCCATCCAGCATAGCCCAGAACGATCAAGCGCTTGTCCGGCCCTGCGCCCTCTGCAATGCTTTCCAGCACATCGAGCGTGGCCGTCATGGCGAAGTCATCATCCACCTGCAGCGTTGCCATGTCGGACTGAAAATCCGGCGAATGGAGGACAAAGCCGCGGCCCACTTCGACAGGACCGCCAAAATGCACACGAATCTCGGTCAGATTGCCGGTGTTTTCGATCGGCAGTTGGTCGACCAGCGTTTCGAAACTCATCTCGGCAGAGGGTTTGTTGACGATCAATCCCATCGCCCCTTCCGTGGAATGGGCGCACAGGTAGATCAGGCTGTGCTCAAACCGAGGATCGGACATCCCCGGCATCGCAATCAGCATTTGCCCTGTCAGGTCGGTGATGGGTGTTTTCTGGCTCACCAGAGAAACATGGACAGCGATGCGCGGGGTTGCAAGAGCACAGACACGCTGCACACACGACGGATCGCCCGTTTGTGACTTTTCATCGCGGCGGAAAACCGCCATCTGCTTTGGTATGACGCATCTTCTTCATACCCTCATAGCAGTGCTGGCTGTGGCTTTAGGCCTTGCTGCGCCCACCGGTTCCGCGGCTTCGGACACAACGGGTCTGTCCCTTGTCGAACTGCGCCCAGGGTGGCGAATGCCTGACGGCACGCATATGGCGGCGTTACATATCGTTCTGGAGCCGGGGTGGAAGACCTATTGGCGTGCGCCAGGTGATGTGGGGATCCCGCCGCAATTCGACTGGAGCGGCTCGCAGAACATCCACGCGATCTCGACCAACTGGCCGACGCCCGTGGTATTCTTCGAACAAGGGATGCGGTCTGTCGGTTATAAATCCGAAGTGGTGATCCCGTTGCATATGACGGCGCAGACCACGGACCGCGACATGCACCTGTCTGGCGAAATGCAGATCGGCATCTGTAAAGACATCTGCATTCCCGCCAATCTGCGGTTCACCGCGACTTTGCCGCCCAACGTCACGCGTCCTGACCCAGTGATCGCGGCGGCCCTGACGAACCGCCCCTATACCGCGACCGAGGCCGGCGTGCGCGGTGTGACCTGCTCGATCGAGACCGGCGCGGACGGTGCTTTGGTGCTGCATGTCCGCATCGACATGCCGTCAGCAGGCGGTACGGAATATGTCGTTGTCGAGGCTGGCAATCCGCGTGTCTGGGTCGCGGAGCCCGACAGCCACCGTGACGAAGGTATCCTTCACGCAACCACCCGTCTTGTTCACGTCGAAGGTGGCAGCTTTGCTTTGAACCGGTCGGACCTGCGATTTACCGTGATCGGGTCGTCCCGCGCCGTCGATATTCTTGGCTGTTCGCCCTAAGCGTCAGGCCGCCCGGCTGCGCATCCGTGACACCACTAGCACCACTGCCGAGAGCAGGTAGACCGCAAGACAGATCACTGCGGCTCCGAGCACGAAGAAACCAAGGCTTCTTGCCAGGGTGAGATCCCCAGCCAGAGGCGTGTCCGCCAGCGCTGCTGAGAGCATCTCGGGCAAGGCCCCGGTCAGGGCAAAGGCCCCCATCGTTGCGGCAAGCCATCCGACGATCAATAGCGACGCCGCGCCCAAGGCAACGCGGATGCCGCCCTGACGGAACCGCAGGCCGCGACGCGCAGTCTGCGTCAAGCGCCCGATGTCGTTCTGAATGGCAATCAGCGACGGCACGATCAGAAGCACGAGGAACATGCCAAAGCCCAGCCCGTAAACAAGAGTGATGACCGTTGGCTTCAGGAATTGTGCTTGACTGGATTGCTCGTAGAGCAGTGGCACAAGCCCCAGAACAGTTGTCGCCGTTGTGAGGAACACCGGGCGCAGTCGGTCAGAGGCGCCATCTATGATCGACGGAATCAAGCCGCGATCCTGCGCCTTTTCGTCAATCGTCGTAACCAGAACGATGGAGTCGTTGATGATGATTCCGGTCATCCCCAAAAGCCCCACCACAGTGAACATACTAAGCGGTACATCCCAAGCCGCATGGCCATAGATCGTGCCGACCAGACCAAACGGGATCACCGACATGACCACCAAGGGGCGTGTCCAGCTGGCGAACACCCATGACAGCACGAGGTAGATCGCAAGAAGTGCTAGGATCAGTCCAGTGCGCGCATCGTTGAGGAAATCGCCTTCTTGCTCGCTCAGGCCCGACAGTCGGTAATCCACCTGACGTTCGCTGGCGATGTTGGGCAAGATTTCGGTCTCAAGCGCCAACATGATGTCATTCGCCCGTGCAGCATCGTCTTCGGAAATGTCCCCTGTGACAGAGATCAGGCGGATGCCATTCTCGCGCCGGACGGTTGAAAACCCGGTGCGACGTTCGACGCTGACGATATCTGCCAGTTGCACATATGCGCCTTCAGGCGTGCGCATTTGCGTTCGTTCGAGAAAATCGGCTGTCAATTCGCCGATGGGCAGTTCAACGCGAATCTCGGCGCTGCGAGGTCCATCGGGGTAGGTGGCGGCTTCGACGCCACCAAGGCGCGCACGCAGCACGCTGCCCAGACCGTCGATGGTAAAGCCCAAAGCCTGGCCTTGGGGTGTGAGTTCGAGGATCAGTTCTTCCTTGTCATAGGCAAGGTTGTCTTCGACTGCCGACACTTCGGGATACTGCAACAAAGCATTCTTAAGGTCTTCGGACGCTGCCTTGAGCGTATCGGCGCTTGCGCCGTAGAACTGCACGTCCAAAGCATCGCTTTGAGGGCCACTGCCCCAGCTGCGGAAACTGATGGTTTCCACCATCGGATGGCGCGGCACGCTGTCCTGCAATTCACTCACGAAGGCACGGCTGGAAAACGGGCGCAAGTCTGCGTCGATCAGTTCAATGGAGATACCGCCCAGCTGATCGGCGTCCTTGGTATCGGCCCCGGCGATCCCGCGTCCGGCATTGCCGCCAACTTCGGCGATCACATAGTCAATCGGGTTTACGCCATGCCGCTCTTCAAAGCTCTTGGCGACATCATCGACCGATCTCTGGAAGATGCGCATCATCTCGAATGTGTCTTCGCGGGTGGCGCCGGGGGCCATCGCAAAGTTGCCCGTAACTGAGCTTTGTTCTGGCGAATTGAAGAAGCGCCATTGCACATCACCCCGGATGAACAATGCGGCTTGCGACGCAAGCAGCACCACCGCGCCTGCCAACACGGCATAACGCGCGTGAATGATCAAAGCCATGAACGGTCGGAACAGTGTTTCCCGCATCCAACGGAAGCCTCGGTTCACCACGCGTGACGGGATGTCGTACCAGTGTTCCTTGGCGCTGTGGGCGATGGCATGCGCCATGTGGTTCGGCAGGATGAGGAAGCATTCCACCAACGACGCAGCCAGAACCGCGATAACGGTAAACGGGATATCCGCGATCAGGTCGCCAAAGCGCCCTCCGATGGCAACAAGGCCGAAGAACGCGATAATGGTGGTCAAGGTCGCCGCAAACACCGGCAGAGCCATACGTTGCGCTGCGCGTTCCGCCGCCTCGACCGGAGGTAAGCCGGCCCGGGCCAGGTGATCGGCATGTTCACCCACGACGATGGCATCATCCACGACGATGCCCAATGTGATGATCAGCGCAAAGAGCGAGATCATGTTGATGGTGATCCCTCCCGCATACATCAGCGCAATCGCGGCCATCATCGCAGCAGGAATGCCCGCCGCGACCCAAAAAGCAGTGCGCGCGTTCAAGAACAGGAACAGCAGCAAGACCACCAACCCAAGTCCAGTCAGCCCATTGTCGAGCAAGATGTCCAAACGTCCGGTGATCGCTTCGGCGCGAGTGCGGATGAGGTCAATGGACACGCCAGCCGGTAAAGAGGCCTCAAACTCTGTCGCCACCTCTTCGACTTTGCGCTGGATCGCGATTGCATCGCCCTGATCGCTGCGGTCAACGCGAATGGAAATCGCGGGGTTTTCGCCAACAAAGTAGCTGCGTTCGCGGTCGATACCTTCGATGACGATGGTACCGACGTCACCAACCGTGAGGTTCGATCCGTCAGGATTCGATCGGAGGACGATATCAGCGATCTGTTCTGCACTGCGTTTTTCAACACCGGTGCGGACGCGGGTGTTGGCATTGCCAACGTCGCCCGCTGGATCGGCATCTACCTCTTGAGCAATCGCATCGGAGATCTGCCGCATGGAAATATCAAATGCGATCAAGTTTGCTGATGGAACTTCGATCACGGTACGTGGTGCCGACAAACCCCGAATGGTGGTCCGGGTGACGCCTTCAGCGAACAAGCGGGCGCTCAGTTCATCGGAGAATCGGGCAAGTTGATCGACGCCGACAGGGCCCGTGATGACCAAATCTGTGACCCTGTCACGCCATGCCCCGCGCCGGACCACCGGATCTTCGGCATCAGTAGGCAATGTGGAAACCGCATCAATCGCTGTCTGTACATCATCTGCTGCGCGCGACATGTCCCAACCGGGTTCGAATTCCAGCCGGATGCTGGCACGTCCTTCGCGCGACGTGGCTTCTGAACTTTCGACCCCTTCAACGGATAACACCGCCGGTTCCAGAACCTGGACAATGCCACGATCCACATCGTCGGCACCTGCGCCATCCCAGACAACCGAAACATCGACATCATCGACGATCACATCAGGGAAAAACTGCGCTCGCATGTTGGGGATCGACACCGCACCTGCCGCCAACAGCAGGATCAGCAGCAGGTTCGCGACCGTCCG
This sequence comes from uncultured Marivita sp., assembly GCA_947503115.1. Lineage (GTDB taxonomy): Bacteria > Pseudomonadota > Alphaproteobacteria > Rhodobacterales > Rhodobacteraceae > Marivita. Next base: position 13,956 of record CANNCS010000006.1, on the reverse strand, counting down.
GTGGCGTACAAAATAGCTGAGGATCCCCCCCGCCTTACCTGACAGAGTGCGGACCATATCTTACCCTCCCATCCGGGATTCGATGCGTTCAACCACCTGCGCGGGGACAGTTCCTTCCGAGAGCTGTTGCAGGATGCGCTGACGCGCCTCTTCAGGCATGCGCGTGTTGGCCTGAACAAAGGCGGTCAGACGCGCGCGGCGTTCTTCGGTAAGTTCGACCATTTCCGGCTCTTCCGGCGCGGCTTGTCCGGCCTCGCGTAACGGACGGACCTTGATCCCGGCACCCAGTAGCGGCGTACGTTCGGCCACAACCTCGCGCCCTTGCAAGCCGCGCGCGCGCACTAGAACATCATCGCCCTGACGGCGGAGCAAGTTGACGGGCACGACCTCCAGTCTGTCTTCTTCGGCGATCACGAGCACCTCGTTCGCCGCGCTCAATGACGACGCGGGCAAGCGCGCCACGTTTTCAAGCTGCGGTTCGTCGATCTGCACGGTCACGAAATCACCCGGACGGAAACCTGGCGCGCTGTTCAAGGTTGCGAACAATTGCCGCCCGGTCTGGCCATCGCCCACGGCTGCCCCTGCGCGGCTAAGTGTACCGGTCGCGGTCAGATTGGTGCCAAAAACGTCCAGAACAACAGTGACATCCGATTTGTTCAATTTCCCGTCGTCATCCAGCAGGCGTGCGAATTGCTGGGTCGATACCCGGAACGCAACTTCGAGAGCATCAGCGTCGATCAAGCGGGCAAGCTGTTCGTTGGACGACACAAGACGCCCCTGCACCACCGTCACATCCGCCAACGTCCCCGAGAAGTCGGCCGTGACCAGCGTGTCGTCCAGACGCCGTTGTGCTTCGGCCGCGGCGATGACGGCGCGGGACAGGCGTGTTGTCGCCTGATCAATGCGCGCCTCGGCCTGCGCCACTGCTTGCCGCCGCGACAGAACAGCTTGTCGTGCCTGAGCGGCCGCCAGTTCAGCCACCTCGACAGCGGCCGCAGTGCCGACACCCCGACCCTGCAAATCGACCTGCCGCTGGTACGCACGTTCGCGCAGCGCCGCTTGTTCCTCGGCCGCAACCAATTCATCGCGTGCCAGAACGATGGCACGTTCCGCCTCTCGCTTTTCAGCCTCGGAATCAAGGATGTCGCTTTCAACCCGCTGCAACACCGCCTCGGCATCAGTTGGATCGACCCGCACCAGCATCTGGCCCTCAGTTACGGAACCGCCTTCGATGAATTCGGGGGCGATTTCCAGAACACGTCCACCGGCCGCGGCACGCAACTCCAAGGTCCGCACACTTTCGATCTGACCAAAGGCGGTTAGAATCGGTGTCACTGTTTGGAAATCAGCAGTCACCACGTTAACCGCAAACACACGTTCACGCTGCGGGAAGCTGCGCGGCTCTTGTGCCATCCGTTCTTGCACGGCATCGCGGACCTGCACGCCGGCATACGCCAAAAGCCCAAGCGTCAACGAAAGTAGAAAAAGCCCTGTCAGGCTACGGCGTAAAAACCGCATGTGCGACAATCCTCATCATCAGCTTTGTCTATCAGATAGCCAGAACTGCATATTTTCCAATAACTCATCTCTTCGTTACACGAAGAGAAATGCTATTTCCGTCGCAGATGCTCGTCCAATCGCGGTAAAATCTCGACAAAGTTACAAGGACGGTGCCTGTAATCGAGCTGGAAGCTCAAAATTTCATCCCATGCATCCTTGCAAGCACCGGGGCTGCCAGGCAGCGCAAAAAGGTAGGTTCCATTGCGCACACCGCCAGTGGCACGGCTCTGAATGGCGCTGGTGCCGATCTTTTGGAACGAAACCATGGTGAAGACGGTGCCAAACGCGTCGATCTCTTTTTCGTAGACATCGCGGTGCGCTTCGACCGTCACATCACGCCCAGTCAAACCTGTGCCACCGGTGGAAATCACCACGTCGATATCGGACTGATCGCACCAAGCGCGAAGCTGTGCTGCGATCTGATCGCGTTCGTCCTGAATGATCTTGCGGTCGGCCACGATGTGACCCGCGCCTTCGATCCGTCCCACCAGCGTGTCGCCTGAACGATCCTCGGCCATGGAGCGCGTGTCACTGACCGTCAGAACGGCGATGCGGATGGGTAGGAAGTCTTTGCTTTCGTCGATACGGCTCATGGATCAGGCTTTCTTATTCAAACGCGCATTAAGGTCGAGCAGATCGGCCCAGGCCTCGCGCTTGGCAGAGGGGTTGCGCAATAGGTAGGCAGGGTGGAACATGGGGATTACAGGCAGACCTTCGGCCTCGGCCCACTGGCCGCGTAGACGCGTGATGCCGCGTTTACCCAACAACGCCTGACACGAGATATTGCCCATCACGACCAAAACCTCGGGTTTTGCCAGCGCAATATGACGTTTCAGGAATGGCAGCATCATTCCCATTTCATCGGGCTTGGGATCACGGTTCTGCGGCGGACGCCACGGCAGTACGTTGGTGATGTAGACAGCCTGATCCCCCTCGCGATCGCGACCCAGATCAATCGCTGCCAACATCTTGTCCAGCAATTGCCCAGCGCGACCAACAAAGGGTTTGCCGATCCGGTCTTCATCACGCCCCGGCGCTTCGCCGATGATCATCACACGCGCGCCTGCAACGCCATCACAGAACACCAGATTGCGCGCCCCTTTGCGCAACTCGCAATGCGGATACTCGGCCATTGCCGCCTGCAACGCAGAAAGATCCGGTGCAGCGCGGGCGGCTGCTTCGGCTTCGGCCACCGGATCGACCTCGGGCACGGCTTGAACGGGCATGGTTGGCGCGGCGACGCCATGCCCAACACCTGCCTTCGGCGGCGGGGCCACTTGTTCAAAGCGGTTAACGGGCGTTTCCGAGATTGTCTCGGTCACACCCATCTCAAGCTGCCATTCAAGGGCAGCGCGCGCCGCGTGCCAGTCGATTTGCGAATCCATGCTGCACCCTATCCCGGCATTGTGTCGCGCAAAAGGGAACACGGTCTTGCCGCGCGACGGTGCAGTTTCTATAAGCACCCGAGTACTCCGAAAAGGCCTGATGATGCGTTTCGATCAACGACACCTGCTTGGGATCGAACCCCTCCGCCCTGACGAAATCACCACCCTGCTGGATCTGTCGGACCAATATGCCGACCGCAATCGCAAGCGGACGCCGAGCACAGACGTGCTGGCGGGGATGACGCAGATCAACATGTTCTTCGAAAACTCTACCCGGACGCAGGCCAGCTTTGAGCTGGCAGGCAAGCGTTTGGGGGCGGATGTGATGAACATGGCGATGCAAGCGTCGTCGGTGAAAAAGGGCGAAACCCTAATCGACACTGCACTGACGTTGAACGCCATGCATCCCGATCTTCTGGTGGTACGACACCCTCATTCGGGCGCGGTCGATCTGCTGTCGCAGAAGGTGAATTGCGCGGTTCTGAACGCAGGCGACGGCAAGCACGAACATCCGACGCAGGCGTTGTTGGATGCGTTGACCATCCGGCGTGCCAAGGGACGTTTGCATCGCCTATCCATCGCGATCTGTGGCGACATTTCCCACAGCCGCGTGGCTCGATCAAACATCCTGCTGCTGGGCAAGATGGAAAACCGTGTGCGCCTTGTTGGCCCGCCGACGCTGATGCCGTCCGGGATCGGTGAGTTCGGTGTCGAAGTTTTCGAGGACATGCGCGAGGGGCTCAAGGACGTCGACGTTGTTATGATGCTGCGCCTCCAGAAAGAGCGCATGGATGGCGGGTTCATCCCGTCCGAGCGGGAATACTACCACCGCTATGGTCTAGACGCGGAAAAGCTGAGCTATGCCAAGGACGACGCCATCATCATGCATCCCGGCCCGATGAACCGCGGGGTCGAGATCGACGGTACACTGGCCGACGACATCAACCGTTCGGTGATTCAGGAACAGGTGGAAATGGGTGTCGCCGTGCGGATGGCCGCAATGGACCTGCTGGCACGGTCGCTGCGGGAAAGACGCGAGGCGCAGTCCGAGGGCGTCATGGTATGAGCACGACCATGCACATCAAGACCAGTGAGCATGGCGTGATCCGGCTTTTTCATATCGACCTGCCGCGTGAAGCGATTGAACGGTTCACGACGCAGGCGGGCACGGGTGAATGGCCGCTGCAATATGCGCTTGGAGCAAAGTCCCTACGGTCTGCTTTTGTCGAAGTCGTCAACATCCGCGATCTGGGCGAAATGTCCCTATCGCAATACTTGATCAATGCGCACGACGTGTCCGGTTCCGATTTTCAAGCGATGCGCACACGGCTTGATGCTCTGACAGGGTTTGCGCTGGTTTTGCCGTCACAGGCGTTTGACCAGACGGAACAGGATTTGACCATCGCCACGCCTCTGCGCTGGATTGGCACGTTCAACGAACCAAAGGCTGCAATGGGCGGCGCTCCCATCCGATCGGACTCCTCTAAAGGAGTTATAGGCACGGCGGGATCGGGTGCGGGGCCCCGGTCAAACACGGGACTTTGGGTCGTGCTTGGATTGTTTGTCGTGATCCCACTCGGCATCATCATCGCCCGGTTCATGCTCAACTGATTGCCTCCGAAAGTTCCCATGATCGAATTCAAACCTGATATGACCACCTACATCCGCGCCCACGTGGTCATGACGGCATTTGCGATGGCGGCCGGGATGCTAATCCTCTGGGTTTTGGACAATCCGCATGTCTGGACTGGTGCGGTTGGCGGGTTTGCCGCAGTTGCCCTACGGGGATGGTATATGGCGGATGAGGTCATGGACGAGGTTTGGACGATGAACAGCACCAGCCTCACAGGCCCCTATGAACGCAAGGCGCGGTTAGACGACATCGTCAAGGTACGAACGATTGCCGGATCGGTACAGATCATCACCAAATCCGGCGACAAGCACCTCATCAAATATCAGCCAGACACAGGTGCGGCGATCGACCAGATCAACGCAGCGCGTCAGAAACAGGCGGCGTGACATGACACTTCTTATCACCAACACACGTCTGGTCGATCCCGAGGCAGCCGAGGTCAAGCCCGGCGCGATCCTTGTGCGCAATGGCATCATTGCCGAAGTGTTCGACACCCCGACCCCAGAGATCAGCACAGATCACATATCGGACGAAAACCGCCGCGATGCTGGCGGAAAGTACCTTGCACCCGGTATTGTCGATATTGGCGTCAAGATTTGCGAGCCCGGCGAGCGGCACAAAGAGAGCTATGGGTCTGCCGGTCTTGCGGCGGCAGCGGGGGGGGTGACCACCATCGTGACCCGCCCCGATACAAACCCATCTATCGACACGCCTGAGGCGCTTGAATTCGTGCGGCGGCGCGCGAACGAGGCCGCCCCCGTACACGTGTTGCCGATGGCCGCTTTGACCAAAGGCCGTGAAGGTCGCGAAATGACCGAGATCGGTTTTCTCATGGATGCTGGGGCGGTCGCGTTCACCGATTGCGACCGTGTGGTTCGTGACACCAAGGTTCTCAGCCGGGCCATGACCTATGCGCGTGCGTTGGGCGCGTTGGTCGTCGGCCACCCACAGGAACCCAACCTGTCAGCAGGAGCCGCCACCACATCGGGCAAGTTCGCCTCCCTGCGCGGTCTGCCAAGCGTCACTCCGATGGCGGAACGCATGGGGATCGACCGGGACATCGCGCTCGTGGAGATGACCGGCGTGCGTTATCACGCTGACCAGATCACCACGACCCGCGCCCTGCCCGCGCTGGAACGGGCCAAGCGCAATGGGTTCGACGTGACGGCGGGGGTGTCGATGCACCACCTGACGCTCAACGAATACGACGTCGCTGACTACCGCACCTTCTTCAAGGTCAAGCCGCCGCTACGATCCGAGGACGACCGACAGGCGGTCGTCGAAGCCGTGAAATCCGGCCTGATCGACGTAATCGGATCGTTCCACACTCCGCAGGACGAGGAAAGCAAGCGCCTGCCGTTCGAAGAAGCGGCGAGCGGAGCCGTCGGTCTGGAAACCATGCTGCCGGTACTGATGCGGCTATATCATTCTGGCGACCTGGACTTACCGACGCTGTTCCGTGCGCTGTCGTTGAACCCGGCAAAACGGATGGGGCTTGAATGCGGCCGTTTGACCAAAGGCGCGCCTGCCGATCTGGTTCTCTTCGATCCCGACAAACCCATCGTGCTTGATCGCTTCAAACTGCTGTCCAAGTCGAAAAACACGCCCTTTGACGGCGCGCGCTTGCAAGGTAAGGTTCTTGAAACCTTCGTCAGCGGAACCTCGGTCTACCGGAGCGCCTGATGCCAACGCTTGAGACAGGCATAGCACTCTACGCCCTTTGGGCTCTCGTCGGATACCTGCTTGGCTCGATTCCGTTTGGCCTGCTACTGACCAAGGCGATGGGGCTGGGCAATCTGCGCGAAATAGGGTCCGGCAACATCGGCGCGACCAATGTGCTGCGCACTGGCAACAAAGGCGCTGCTGCAGCAACCCTCTTGCTGGACGGCGCAAAAGGCGCGGTGGCGGTGCTGTTGGCGCGTGAGTTCGCCGGCGAAGCAGCCGCCCAGATTACAGCACTTGCCGCATTTCTTGGCCACTGCTTTCCCGTCTGGCTTGGCTTCAAAGGCGGAAAAGGGGTCGCGACCTTCCTGGGTTTGATGCTTGCCCTTGCATGGCCTGTTGGCCTGTTGGCCTGTGCCACATGGCTTGCCACAGCTGTCATCAGCCGGATCTCCAGCCTGTCCGCACTGGTGGCCGCATCGTGGTCAATTATGTGGTGTCTTCTGGTCGGTCAGGGACAGGTGTTTTTCCTGACCATGATCCTTGCGCTGCTCATCATCTGGCGTCACCGCGAAAACTTGGCACGCCTCAAAGCGGGCACCGAGCCGCGAATTGGTGGCAAGAAAGCCTGATCCAGTTTTGAAGAGGAAGGCCTGCGCACAGGCCTCCCGTTGTTTTGCCGCGTTACTTACTCGGCCGCATCACGTTTCGGCAGAACCCAGTCTGCGCGCGGGAAGTGGCAAGTATAGCCGTTCGGGATCCGTTCAAGGTAATCCTGATGCTCAGGTTCAGCTTCCCAGAAATCACCCACTGGCTCCACTTCGGTGACAACCTTGCCGGGCCAGACGCCCGACGCATTCACATCCGCAATCGTGTCCAGAGCACAGTCCTTCTGCGCCTCGTCGACATAATAGATCGCCGATCGATAACTCATGCCCCGGTCATTGCCCTGTCGGTTGAGCGTGGTCGGATCGTGAATCTGAAAGAAAAACTCAAGCAGCTTGCGATACGAGATTACCGACGGATCGAAAACGATCTCGATCCCTTCGGCATGGGTGCCGTGATTGCGATAGGTCGCGTTGGGCACATCGCCACCAGTATAGCCCACGCGGGTTCCCTGCACGCCGGGCAGCTTGCGGATCAGATCCTGCATCCCCCAGAAACAACCACCGGCCAGAACAGCACGTTCAGTCATGCCACATCCTCCACTTGATCCAGATAAGTACCATAGCCTTCGGCCTCCATATCGTCACGATGGATAAACCGTAGGCTGGCGGAATTGATGCAATAGCGCAGGCCACCCCGGTCTTGCGGGCCGTCAGGGAACACGTGGCCCAAATGGCTGTCACCATGGGTCGAGCGCACCTCAATGCGGATCATCCCGTGGGACATGTCGCGCAGTTCATTCATGTGCGCGGGTTCGATCGGCTTGGTAAAGCTGGGCCAACCGCAGCCGGACTCGTATTTGTCCGCGCTCGCGAAAAGAGGCTCACCGCTGACGATATCGACGTAGATGCCAGGCTCCTTGTTATTGAGGTATTCCCCAGTGCCCGGGCGTTCCGTTCCGCTTTCCTGCGTCACATAGAACTGTTCCGGCGACAGCGTGGCAATCACGTCCGGGTTCTTTTCGTACTTGGCCATAGGGCACCTCCATTAAACGTCTCGACACTATAAATGGCGCGCGCGACCGCAAGTCCAACCCTTGTTACAAACCAGTCTCGCCTGCGTGAGCAGCTATCCGGGGCCGCCCTGTGGCTTCGACCACGATCCGCGCCTCCACAAACATCTCGCGCGCTTCGATTTCCGCCCGTTTAACTTCGCGCCAGACCTGCACATGAACCGACGCCGCACCCGCCGCTTCCGCGTCTTCAGTCGCCGCCGCGGTCAACGTTGCCTCGAGCATCGCCATCGCCGCGTCGGGATCGCGGAAATCCTGCGGTGCGTCTGTAAGATGTGCCCGGAAAAGCCCTTCGGACGGGCTGCTGACCAGACCTTCGCGCAGCATCCGAATGCGCCCGGTTACAGCACCGATCGCGTTGGCCACATCGCCATGATCAGGCAGCAGCATCTCGGCATTCAGGTACTGTCCAACCGCCGGATATGTCGTTTGTGCCGAGGCTCCCAACCCAACCACAGGCACGCCAAGCCCAGCCGTCAGACGCACCAGTCCCGGCATCTGTCGCAAACCGCGCGCCATCAGCGGATGCAAGGCCAAGGCCGATGGATCCTCCATCCCGTCCTCGGCAAACGCGGCCTCCAAAAGCACGGTGCCAGTGGCGTGGGTCAGTGCATCAACGATCTGTTCAGCCATCTCCAGCGAGTTATGGGCGTGCTTTTCTCCCGATCCAGCACGGTTGCGGGCCAATAAGGCAAGCGCCTTTTCCGACGCCGTCGCATCCCAATGGGTGAACCGTCCCAGCACATGCAGCGCGTCCGTCGGGGTTGGACCGGCCACCTGCACCAATCCGCGCGACACCAGCAGTCGCAGCGACTGCGCCTCGAGCCGTGTCTGAACCACAGCGCCCAAAGGCTGCGGTGCAACTGTGATCCGATCAAGCACCGCCTGCGCGCGCTCTGGCAAGCCGACTGCATCCTGCCCCTCGACCCGACGCACAAACCGCGCATCGTATTCACCGGGAACGGGCCTGTTCATCTGCTCGTCCAGCGCCTTGTGCACAACCTCCGGCGCATCCTGCGCCACAAGCGCCACGGGCAGCACGCGCTTCGGCCCTAGGGTCACGCCCCCGGTCAGGCCCTCGCTGGTCAACCGCACCTCGCTGTCACCGCCCAACCCGTGTGTGCGCATTGCCACCGCTTCGACCATTGTGCGATGTGGCCCAACCCGCGCGCCGTCGGGGTCGATCACCGGCTGCCCATTGCGCAATACGGCGATGTCGGTCGTCGTCCCACCAATGTCAGACACCAAAGCCTGATCCGCCCCGGTCAACCAACGCGCACCGACGATAGAGGCCGCAGGCCCGCTCAGAATGGTCTCGATGGGCCGCTCCTGCGCCTGCGCCGCTGACATCAACGCCCCATCGCCCCGCACCACCATCAGTGGCGCATCAATCCCCAACTCGCGCAACGCCCCCTCGGCCCGCCCGATCAAACGATGGGTCAACCCGATCAGCCGCGCGTTCAGAACGGCGGTCAACGCCCGCTTCGGCCCCCCCAGTTTGGCCGACAATTCGTGCGAACAGGTGACAGGCCGCCCAGTTGCCGCACGGACAGCATCTCGCGCTGCCACCTCATGCGCTGGATTGCGCGTGCCGAACTGCGCCGCGATGGCAAAGGCCGACACGTCTTGCGCCGAAGCCCACTCTGCGATCAATGCCACATCCAAAGGCGCAACTTCCGACCCGCTATGACTGTGCCCTCCAGCGGTCACCAACACCGGATCACCAGCAAGCGCCTCGGCCAGACCTTGCGCTCCAATATCGCGCTCAGAGAACCCAATATAGATCAAAGCCACCCGCGCACCCTGCCCTTCGACCAACGCATTGGTCGCCAAGGTGGTAGACAAAGACGCCAAGGCGATGTCGCCAGGAGACACAAACGACTCTGCAAGAACCGCCTTCACTGCCTCGCGCACCCCGATGGCCAGATCCTGCCGCGTCGTCAGCGCCTTGGCACTGGCGATCACCATGTCTTCGTCGCGCATCAGCACGGCATCGGTGTACGTGCCGCCGGTGTCCACACCCAGTAGAATTGCCATAAACCCGCCTCCTGCGACTGACCTAGACTAGTCGCAAGACCCGGCCCGCGCGTTTGCGACATCGCCAAGTCGCATCGCGGCCCAACGCGCCGCATCGGCAACGGTTTCATCGGGATCATCCATCAACGCCTGAGCGACGGAGCGCAATCGCGGAGATCCAGAATTGCCGATCGCATAAAGCACATTGCGCACAAAGCGGTTGCGCCCGATCCGCTTGATCGGCGAGCCCGAGAACCGCTCCCGAAACCCCGCATCATCCAACTGCGCAAGCTCCGCCAGATCTGGGGTCACCAGATCATCGCGTGCGTGGTATTTCACCTCTGCCGCGAGGCTTGCAAACTTGTTCCATGGGCACACGGCCAAACAATCATCACAGCCATAAATTCGGTTGCCCATCAAACCGCGCAGGTCTTCATCCACAGGCCCGTGATGTTCAATTGTCAGATAGGAAATGCAGCGCCGCGCGTCCAACCGGTAGGGCGCGGGAAAGGCATCCGTCGGGCACACATCCAGACAGGCTCGACACGATCCGCAATGATCCACCTCTGCTGCATCCGGTATCAGATCAAGCGTTGTGAACACCGACCCGATAAAGAACCACGACCCCAAATCGCGCGACACAAGATTGGTATGCTTGCCCTGCCAGCCCAGACCCGCCGCCTGCCCCAAAGGCTTTTCCGGCACTGGTGCTGTGTCGACAAACACCTTCACTTCTCCGCCCGCCTCAGCGATCAACCAGCGCGCAAGTCGTTTGAGCCGTTTCTTGACCACATCATGATAATCGCGGTTCTGAGCATAGACGGAAATCGCCGCCCGCTCGGAATGCGCCAACACCTCCAACGGATCGAGCTCCGGCCCGTAATTCTCGGCCAAGACAATGACCGACTGCGCCTCCGGCCACAGCATCTGCGGCGCTCCGCGCCAATGAACCCGATCAGCCAACCAGCCCATCTGCCCATGATAGCCAGCGTCCAGAAAGCTTTGCAGCCGCGCCGGAACCTCAGCCACATCCCAAGGGCGACAGATGCGACAGGCCGAAAAACCTTCCGACCTTGCCTGCTCTTTCAGTCGGCCTGTCAGATCCATCCATGCCCCCAACTTCTTCTTTTTCCAAATATGCCGGGGGGTTTGGGGGGCTGGCCACCCAAGTTCCGATTTTTCGGAAGAAAAATCGGATCGGCCTTAGAAATCCAGATCGGCATAATGCGGCGGTTGCGGGAAACCCGGCACCTGATCCGCAAGGATCGACCGAAACGCCGGGCGCGACTTGATCTTGGCGTACCAGTCTTTGACCACGGCACTGCGGTTCCAATCCACGTCGCGGATATAGTCCAACGAGGACAGGTGCGCTGCCGCTGCGAAATCCGCGAGCGTCATCGTATCGCCTGCCAGCCAGCGGCGGTGATCTAGCAACCACGCCATATAATCGAGGTGATACTTGATCGCCTTGGCGCCCGCCTTGACGTTCGCGCTGTCTGGAAAACCCTGTTTGGTGACTTTCTTGTTCACCCGCTCGTAAAGCAGTTTCGACGTGACCTCGTTGTGGAACTTGTCATCGAACCAACCGACAAGCCGCCGCACTTCATAGCGTGCATCAAGAGAGCGGGGCATCAACGGCGGCTCGGGATATTTCTCTTCAAGGTATTCGCAGATCGCAGCACTTTCCGCCATCGTGCGTCCATCGATCTTGAGCACTGGCACCTTGGCAGCAGGATTGCGGCGCAGGAAATCGGGGTCTTTTTCCCAGTATTTCTCTTCCACCAACTCGCACTCGATCTTTTTCTCCGCAAGGCTCAGCCGGACTTTCCGGCAGAACGGCGACAACGGAACATGATAGAGTTTGGCCATGCGGAACGAGTCTCGAAGAAGGGTGAACAGTCCCTCTCTAATTGCCGCGAAGCGACCCGCAATACAATGGGCCGGGGTCGGATTAATGCCCGACGCGCGGTTTTCGTCTCACCCGTACAGGATCAATTCTGGAAACACGCCGCCCGCCCATCCTGATTGATGGTCTCTGCCCCACCTCGTATCGACCGGGCGCGTCGGTCCACGAAATTACTGGGGTTGGAGGCGGATCTTGTCTTGGGTGACGGCAGGACTGCGGCCAGCCGTGCCGCTTGCAGGGCGCTTAGATCGCGCGCATTGACGCCAAAATAATGCCGGGCTGCGGCCTGCACGCCAAACACACCTTCATCGAATTCTGCGACGTTCAGATATAGCTCAAGGATACGCCGCTTGGACCACATCGCCTCGGAAACCGGGGTCAACACGGCTTCCATACCTTTGCGGAACCAGGACCGTTCCTGCCAAAGAAACACGTTCTTTACGACCTGTTGTGAAATCGTCGATGCACCGCGCGACCCACCGGCTTCTATTGCCGCCTGAATCGCTTCGACGTCGAAGCCCCAATGCAAACAAAAGTTCGCATCCTCTGCCGCCACAGCAGATCGGAACATGACAGGTGCGATCTGTTCGGCATCGACCCAAACCTGATCCACTGGCAACCCCAGACGGCGGCCCTCGGACCACATCGTGTGGGTCGTCGGCGGATTCACAACGCCGAACAGACCAACGATCACCAGTCCCACAACAATCAGCGCCAGACCGGCCCGAAAACCCCATTTTACAAACCAGCGATAGGGAGCGAGGATCTTGTCCACCACACCTGGTTCCTTGCGGGCACGGCTGCGCTTGGCCTTCGGTTTGTCCAACCGTGGCCCCTGCTGCGTTGTGGATTTGGGTTTTCCGCCTGCCATTGCAGGCACATTAGGCGCAACTGCCATGCAAGAAAACATCCCCTCTGGTTCTGTTCCGCCCAAATATTGCCCACGGAATCCGGTGCAAGCTGGGCCACAGAGTGGCGACATAATGAAAGCACCCTACTTTCTTGCCGATTCCGAAACACCGCCCCATGCTTTTGGATCTTTGGTAGCAAACCATCGACCCAGCAGCCCTGCCGTAGCTCTGTTCCTTACACGCGCGCGGCGGGCTGCGATGCACGGAATCGACCTCTGGCGCTGCGGCTGCTTTCGCGGAGCAAACTTGTCGCGTCGTGGACTTAATATCGGTGATCGGGGTGATCGCTTTTCCGGGAGGGTTGATCTCCCTTTGTCTTGTTCTGGGTGGGCTGGTGCGGGTCACCGCGCAGCATTAGGGCTGGAAATACAGGCTGGCCTGCCTTGGTGCGCCGACACCCGCCGTTCTGGATCTTTTGGCAGCCCTTGCACAATGATTCACTCATGACATCGACCTCCGTCCAGCAATGGGCATATAGGGGGCGATCCGATCCCAACCTTTGTAAAGTACCGCACGATATTGCCGGATCGGCCGCTCAAAGAGGCTGGCAAAGCCAAAACAAATCGCCAGCGTCAGCACCAAAAGCACAAGGTTGTAGGCAGGAAGGGCTTCTGGAAGCGTCGCATCCAGCAAGTGCAGCGTTGGGTAATGTACAAGGTAGAGTGAGAAACTGCCGCCAGCGACCCAACGCACCGTCTTGGCCAGACCACCTTCTGAGCGTTGTGGCCATGTATCGGCCAGATGGCGCACCCCAACCAAATGCAGTGCAAGGCAAACGGCGATGACCGTGTTCCAAAGTACCTCGTTGGAATAGACCAGAACCGCATGGTGGTCATGAGGCGCTAGAATTTGGGCGGTGAAGCCTTCCAGATCGGCGGGGATCGACGATATTTTCATCATCACCAGCGCCGTAATACTGCCCACAGCAAAGACCCATGCGCGGCTGCGCCCGTGTCCTTCGGTCAGAACCGATGCGTGCCGCCAGATCCAGACGCCAGCCCACCACGCAGGCAAGAGCACAAGCGCCGGTGGACCGACCAGAAGCACCAGCGTCAACAGAACCGCACCGCGGACCGCGCCCTTCAGGAACAGCACCGCACCGAAAAGCAGATAAAACGCTACCTCGTAACTTATACCAAGGGCTGCGATCATTGACCCACTTTCGCCCAATCTCTGGTTCCGATTGACGTGATGACGTCCGGTAG
>CANNCS010000005.1 GCA_947503115.1 uncultured Marivita sp. | reverse complement strand
GTCCGTGTTCAGAATCCATCTCGCCGGTCGGCACCACCCCTAAAATTGGCGAAATGCGCCCTGTGTCGTGTAGTGTGCAAACCCCCAAGGTATTTTGGAAACAGAAAAAATCAGGACGTGGCGACAGGCCAACGCTGTGCGAGATTGGCCATAATGGCGCGGTCCGTGTCATCCAGTGGACCAGAAACATTGGGGCGGAAGCGCAGGCGAAAGCTGTGTAGGAGCGTGTCGTGCGGGACATCGGCGGTGTAACCGAAGCGACGGGCGTTTTCAGTGAAATCGCCATCACCTTGCGCCTCGGGCCAGACCGACAGCCCTTGCCGTGCAAGTCGCAACCAGTCGAACCGCGCGCCTGGATCAATTTTGCGGCCCGGTGCCATGTCGGAATGACCAATCACCCGTTCTGGCGCGATCGCGTGGCGTTGCATGATGCCCGCGACCAGCGAGTCGAGCGAATCCATTTGTTTGGCGGCAAACGGCGTGCTGCCGGTGTTGGATATCTCGATCCCGATAGAACGGGAGTTTACATCCGAAATCGGGCCCCATGACCCTGCCCCGGCATGCCAGGCGCGATCCACCTCGTCCACCAATTGCCATACCGTGCCATCCGGCCCGAGCACGTAGTGAGCCGAGACTTGTGCATCGGTGTGGCACAACCAATCGCGCGCCTTTTGGGCGCAGTCCATCGCAGTGTAGTGCAAGACGATCAGGTCAGGCTGCGCCCCGTCGCGGCGCGGCCCGCAATTGGGCGATGGATGCCAGAGCGGCGTCAGTTGCGCACCGCGCGGAACGGCGCAGGATCCCAGCTACACGCAAACCCGTCACCATCAGGATCAAGGTTCTGCCGGTCCTTCTCGGGCCCGCCATTGGCGAGGAATTCTTCTTGCGCGAGATCGGCAGACGCAAAGGCCGCGCAATTGCGCAGGTTGCGGTTTTCCGATGCAAAGGACGACCGACGGTAGATCGGCGCACCCTTGGGGTTTGTGGTTTGAAGCGCGTAGGCTACGATGTTCGGCGTGTTGGTGCCAGGGCGCGTGGGCAGCGCTTCGGGGGCGATGATTTCGTATTGGGCGCGGTTCTGCGCAATCAGGGCAGCGTCGCCTTCGATACTGCGGGTGTTGGCGACCGCATCGAAATCGTTTTCCGACGAAATGCCGGCAGCATTTTCGACGATCTGGGGGGCCGGGTTGTTGGGCGAGGCCTGTACCGGATCGACGCCAGAATTGGCGCGGCGCGCTTCGAGATCGGCGGCGTCCAGCGGGCCTGTGGCGGACAGAGGTGCGCCGGTCACGGTGGGCGGTGGGCCGATGGTGGTCGGGGCGGCACGGCCTTCCAGCACCGCATCGCGTTGCTGTTGGTAGCCGTCATAGCGGTCAAACCCCACACCGCTGTCGGGCACGCTGGGGCTGCACGCGGTGAGGGCCAACAGGGCAGCGCCCCCGGCCCATGCGCGGATAATGCCGTGTGTCTGGATCATGTCCTGCCTCATTCGGCGCGAAGTTACCACCATTGGGAGGGCTTTGCCACAAAGCCCGCCGCCTGCTCCAAGGCATAGGCGGTATTCAGCAAATCGCCTTCTTCCCATGGGCGGCCAATCAGTTGCAGACCCAACGGTAGGCCTTGGCTGTCCAGCCCGGTCGGCACCGAGATACCCGGTAGACCCGCGAGATTCACGGTCACGGTGAACACATCGTTAAGATACATCTCAACAGGATCGGTGTGTTCTTTGCCCAGCTCAAATGCGGACGACGGCGTGGCCGGCGTCAGGATCGCATCGACGCCTTGCGCGAAGACATCCTCGAAGTCTTTTTTGATCAGGGTGCGGACCTTGCGGGCGCGGTTATAATAGGCGTCGTAAAATCCTGCGGAGAGCACATAGGTGCCCACCATGACGCGGCGCTGCACTTCGGAACCGAAGCCTTCGGCGCGTGTTTTCTCGTACATCTCGGTGATGCCGTCGCCCTGCGCCAGCTTTGCGCGGTGGCCGTAGCGCACACCATCATAGCGCGCGAGGTTCGAGGATGCCTCGGCGGGGGCGATCACGTAATAGGCGGGAAGAGCGTACTTCGTGTGCTTGAGCGAGATGTCCTTGATCACCGCACCTGCGTCTTCGAGCATGCGGCGCCCTTCGGACCAGAGTGTTTCGATCTCGTCCGGCATGCCATCCATGCGATACTCGCGCGGAATGCCGATGGTTTTACCTTTGATGTCGCCGGTCAGCATCGCCTCGAAATTCGGCACGGCCAGATCGGCGGATGTGCTGTCTTTCGGGTCGTGGCCGCACATCGCTTCAAGCATGATCGCCGCGTCGCGCACGTCTTTGGTCATCGGACCGGCCTGATCGAGCGAGGACGCAAACGCGACGATACCCCAGCGCGAGCAGCGGCCATAGGTCGGCTTAATGCCCGTAATGCCAGTAAAGGCGGCGGGCTGGCGGATCGACCCGCCGGTGTCGGTGCCTGTCGCGGCAAGGCAGAGGTCGGCGGCGACGGCGCTGGCCGAACCGCCCGAGGACCCACCGGGCGTCAGAGCCGTATCGTCATTGCCGCGACGCCACGGATTGATCGCGTTGCCGTAGGTCGAGGTCTCGTTCGACGAGCCCATGGCGAATTCGTCCATGTTGAGTTTGCCCAGCATGACCGCGCCCGCATCGAAAAGCTGGCTGGTCACTGTGCTTTCATATTCCGGCTTGAACCCGTTGAGGATTGCGCTGGCGGCTTGAGACGGCACGCCTTTGGTGCAGAACAGATCCTTGATGCCCAGTGGGATACCGCAGAGATCGGGTGCGTCGCCCGACTTGATCCGGTCATCCGCAGTTTTCGCCTGCTGCACTGCCACCTCTGGCGTCTTGTGGACAAACGCACCCAGCGCATCGGCTTTGTCGATCGCGGCAAGGCAGGCTTCGGTCAGTTCGACAGAGGTTACGTCACCCTTGCGCAGCGCGTCGCGGGCTTCGGAGATTTTGAGTTTGGTCAGATCGGTCATTATTCTACCACCTTCGGCACGGCGAAAAAGCCCTCGCGGGCGTCGGGCGCGTTGGACAGAACCTTATCCTGCATGCCGCCGTCGGTGACGCCGTCCTGACGCCGCTTTAGGCGCATCGGCTCGACGCTGACCATCGGCTCTACATCTTCTACATCGACTTCGTTCAGCTGCTCGATGAAGCCGAGGATGTTGCTGAATTCCTGTGCCAGAGCTGGCAGCGCGTCGTCTTCGACACGGATGCGCGCGAGTTTGGCCACGCGGGCGGCGGTTTCGATGTCAATGGACATGAGGCGAGGTCCCCTCGGTTTCTGCGGACTGCGGATCTTTCGCTGCGTTTAGCCGTAGCCGCAGATGGGTTCAAGTGGCGCAACCACCGCTTCAACCCGACGTGACCTTGTGTTTTTGCTATTCGCCCAGTGGGGATGCCGCAGGCGCCGCATCGGCGTCGTAGACAGACTACGAGGAATGAGAGACACCGCCTTCACCCCATTGCGTTTTAAGCGAACCGCTTATCTGGCGCGTCACAGTTACTTCGATCCTCAAACTGCCAAATCCGTTGGTTGCTGGTGTGGCGGTGATCTTGGCCTCGGCCATCTGGTGCGATTGCGCCAAGCGGTCAATCAAGTCGTTTCGATTGTCAGTTCAAACTGACAGGCGTGCTGCCCGGACAGATACGCGCCCCACGTCGGAGGCCAATTGCCCGCGATCTCGGTCTCGCCAAAGCGATAATTCGGATGGAGCAACAAAATGCGCATGACGACTCTCCCCGTTAGACGCCAACAGGCCTTTTCCGCCGCGAGGACTGTGTTAGCCTTCAGGTACAAACAGGGAGACATTCAGATGAACATCATATGGCTTGGACACGGATCGTTTCGGATCGAAGTCGGCGATCAGGTTCTGTTGGTGGACCCATGGCTGAACGGCAATCCGATGATGGAGGGATACGACAAAGACGCCGCCATCGCGGGGGCGACGCATATTCTGGTGACCCACGGGCATGGCGACCATACTGCGGATGTCGTCGAGATCTCGGGGAAAACCGGCGCCCCGGTGTCGGGAATGGTCGAACTGGCGCAGGCGCTTTTCGCTGCGGGCGCGACCGAGGGGCATGCCTTTAACAAAGGCGGAACAATCACGCTGGGCAATGTCGCGGTGACACTGGTGCCCGCATCTCATTCGTCATCGATGCAAGTTGGGGATGACAAGCGTTATATGGGGATGGAAACCGGTTTCATCCTGCGCGGCGATGGAAAGACACTCTACTTTTCGGGTGACACGTCGATCATGGCCGACATGGACTGGATCGGCGATTACTACAAACCCGAAATCGGCATCTTGTCGGCAGGCGGGTATTACACAATGGACATGGCAGGCGTGGCCTATGCCGCGAAACGGTATTTCGATTTCAAGACGCTGATCCCCTGCCATTACCGCACCTTCCCGGCACTGGGGCAATCCGCCGAGGGGCTGGTGCGTGCGTTGTCGGATGTCGACGTGATTGAACCGCAGGTGATGGAAGCGATCACTGTCTAAGGTCGGCAAGCCCGTTCGAACGGGCTTGCGGAAGTTTCGAAGCTTTGGGCTGGGCCCTTTGAAGGGCCCAACCATTCACTTGGAGGCGTTTAGCGCGCTGTTCAGATCGGCAATCAGGTCTGCGGGATCTTCGATGCCAATGGAAATCCGCACCACGCTGGGCCCCGCGCCTGCTGCTTCCTGCTGTTCGGGCGTCAACTGGCGGTGGGTGGTTGAGGCCGAGTGGATCACCAAGCTGCGCGTGTCGCCAAGGTTCGCCACATGGCTGAAAATCTCGAGCGAATCCACGAACTTGACGCAGGCATCGTACCCCCCCTTAAGGCGCACGGTGAAAAGCCCGCCAGCCCCTTTCGGGCAAATCCGCTCCACGCGATCATTGTAAGGAGACGACGGCAGGCCCGCATAGGTCACCGCCTCGACCGCATCATGGGTTTCAAGCCAACCCGCCACTTCCATCGCGTTCTCGACATGCTTCTGCATCCGCAAGCTTAGGGTTTCGATCCCCATCAGCGTGTAATGTGCCGCCTGCGGGTTGAGCGTCATGCCCAGATCGCGCAGACCGATGGCAATCCCGTGGAAGGTGAAGGCCAAGGGCCCAAAGGTCTCGTGGAACTTGAGGCCGTGATAGGCGGGTTCTGGTTCACTGAGCGACGGGAACTTGTCATTGGCGGACCAGTCGAACTTGCCGCTGTCCACAACGACGCCGCCTGTGACAGTCCCGTTGCCGGTGAGGTACTTGGTCATCGAATGCACAACCAGCGTGGCGCCATGTTCGATCGGGCGACACAGATACGGCGTGGCCGAGGTGTTGTCGACGATCAGCGGGATACCCGCCGCGTCCGAGATCGCCGAGATCGCATCCAGATCGGTGATGTAGCCGCCCGGATTGGCGATGGATTCGCAAAACACAGCGCGGGTGTCGTCGTTGATCGCAGCTTTCACCGCGTCCAGATCGTCGAAGTCCACAAAAGTCGCCGACCAGCCAAAGCGTTTGATCGTCTGGCTGAACTGGGTGATTGTGCCACCATACAGGCGCGTCGAAGCAACAACGTTCTTACCCGGCCCCATCAGCGGGAAAAGTGCCATGATCTGCGCCGCGTGGCCCGATGAACAGCAGACCGCGCCGACACCACCTTCAAGCGTCGCCATGCGTTCTTGCAACGCGGCAACGGTCGGGTTGGTCAGGCGGGAATAAATGTAACCCACTTCCTGCAGGTTAAACAAAGCCGCCGCATGATCGGCATCGCGGAACACATAGGCCGTGGTCTGATAAATCGGCACCTGCCGCGCGCCCGTGGCCGGGTCAGGCCGGGCACCGGCATGGATTTGAAGCGTGTCGAAACCGTAGCTCGGTCCGTCGGTCATGGTTCTCTCCCCTTGGAACTGGTTGGTTGCGCACAGGATTAGGGCATCATGGGGGGCCTCACAACTGTTGCTGTGCGCGAAAGAACGGACGCGCGGTCTAGGTTGGAGGTCAAAAGAACAGCGTTTCGATTTCTCTCTTCGTCCCGAAACACTGTCCCATGGCCTTGCAGAGCGCCCGCAATCTGCGACACAAGGAAGACAAACCAGACAGGAGTCCGTACCGCCATGACGCTTCCCACCTCCATGACCGCCGTCGAGATCACCAGCCATGGCGGACCCGAGGTCTTACAGCCCGTGACGGTCCCGGTGCCAACACCCAAAGCAGGCGAGATCCTGATCAAGGTCGCTTATGCAGGCGTCAACCGCCCCGACGCCCTGCAACGCGCGGGCCTCTACAATCCGCCGCCCGATGCTTCGCCTCTCCCCGGTCTTGAAGCCGCAGGTACGGTAGCCGCGGTCGGGCCGGGTGTGGCGCGCTGGTCCGTTGGCGATGCGGTGACCGCGTTGCTGCCCGGTGGCGGATATGCGGAGTACGTCACCACCTATGCCGATCATGCGCTGCCGGTGCCTGATGGCATGCCGATGGATCAGGCGGCGGCGCTGTGCGAGACATATTTTACTGTTTGGTCAAATGTCTTTCGGCGCGGTGGTCTGAAGGCCGGAGAGCGGTTCCTTGTGCACGGTGGATCAAGCGGCATCGGCACCACAGCGATCCAATTGGCCGCCTTGCGCGGAGCGCGGGTGTTTACAACGGCTGGATCGGCAGACAAATGCACCGCCTGTGTCAGCTTGGGCGCCGAAGCGGCGTGGAACTACCGTGAGGTTGATTTTGTGGATGCAATGCGCGCACAAGGCGGCGCGGATGTGATCCTCGACATGGTGGGCGGCGATTACCTGCCGCGCAACGTCAAGGCTCTGGCTGATGACGGGCGGCTGGTGCAGATCGCCTTCCTGCAAGGCCCAAAGGTCGAGATGAACTTCACTCAGATGATGACCCGGCGACTGACCCTGACCGGGTCAACCCTGCGGCCACAGTCCGTCGCCGCCAAAGCCGCCATCGCGCGGGATCTGGAGGCCGATGTCTGGCCGCATCTGGCCTCAGGCCGCATCGCGCCCGTGATGGACAGCGAGTTTGCATTGGCGGATGCGGCACAAGCCCATGCGCGGATGGAAGGCTCGACCCATATCGGGAAAATCGTTCTGAAGGTGGCCTAGGGCGCTAAGGGCTTTCAAAAGCCGTTAGCGACGCGGGCGCGCGCCCGCGTCCAAGTCGTGTCGACGCGGCTTTTACCCTGCAAATCCAATCGTCGCGTCGATCGCCCGCTTCCAAGCGCCATACTTGCGTTCGCGCGTATCGGTCTCCATATCCGGCTCGAACCGACCATCGACAGCCCATTGCGCGGCAAAAGCCTCCATGTCGGGAAACACGCCAGCCTTGTAGCCCGCCAGCCATGCTGCCCCCATTGCAGTGGTCTCCAAAACCTTCGGCCGTTCGACGGGCGCGTCTATGATGTCGGACAGGAATTGCATCGTCCAATCAGACGCGCTCATCCCGCCATCCACCCGCAGCGCGGTTTCAGACGTGCCAGACCAGTCGGCCTTCATCGCCTCAAGCAGATCGCGGGTCTGGTAGCCAACGCTTTCCAATGCGGCGCGGGCAAATTCCTCTGGTCCCGAATTGCGGGTCAGGCCGAAAATTGCCCCCCGGCATTCGGCGTTCCAATACGGTGCGCCAAGGCCCGTGAAGGCGGGCACCAGCACCACTTCCTGCGTGTCGTCTGCCTTTTCAGCCAGCGGCTGGGTTTCTTTCGCCTCGCGGATGATCTTGAGCCCATCGCGCAGCCATTGCACCACCGCACCTGCGATAAAGATCGATCCTTCCAGCGCATAGGTTGGCTTGCCGTCCAATTGAAATGCGATCGTGGTCAACAAACGGTTGGTCGAGGTCACAGGCGTGTCGCCTGTGTTCAGCAGCGCGAAACAGCCAGTGCCGTAGGTCGACTTCAGCATCCCCGGTTTGAAACACGCCTGTCCCACGGTCGCCGCTTGCTGGTCGCCTGCTATGCCGCAAATTGGGATGGAGCGACCAAAGAGATCGGCGCGCGTTTCACCAAAATCGGCGGCGCAATCCTTGACCTCGGGCAGCATGGACATGGGAATACCCAGTTTGTCGCAGATCGTCTTGGACCAGCGGCCTTTGCGGATGTCATAGAGCATGGTACGCGCGGCATTGGTGGCGTCGGTGACATGGACCTTTCCGCCCGTGAGGTTCCAGACGATCCATGTGTCCACAGTGCCAAAGGCCAGTTCGCCCGCCTCGGCACGGGCCCGAACACCGTCCACGTTATTGAGAATCCAAGCCAGTTTTGTACCGCTGAAATACGGGTCCAGCAAAAGCCCGGTGCGGTCTGTCACAACCTCTTCGAACCCTTCGGCCTTCAACCCCTTGCAGAACTCCGACGTGCGGCGATCCTGCCAAACGATCGCGTTGAACACCGGTTTGCCGGTGGCACGATCCCAGACCAGCGTCGTTTCGCGTTGGTTGGTAATGCCGATGGCGGCGATATCGGCGGTGCTGCCGCCGGCTTTTTCAATCGC
Organism: uncultured Marivita sp.; assembly: GCA_947503115.1. GTDB lineage: Bacteria > Pseudomonadota > Alphaproteobacteria > Rhodobacterales > Rhodobacteraceae > Marivita. The sequence continues at coordinate 56,079 of CANNCS010000005.1, read as the reverse complement.
TGCGCGGCAGGTGGCGGCAGTGGTCGACCACAGGTCTGACGGGTCATGTTCGACCCAACCGCTTTGCGGGTAATGCTGTTCAAATTCTTCTTGAGCCGACGCAACGATGGTCAGGGTTTCGTCAAACAAGATGGCCCGCGTTGAGGTCGTGCCTTGGTCGATGGCAAGAATGTGGGTCATGTGCGGCGGGCCTCCTCTGGTGACGTGTTTTGTCCGTCCACTGTTTCAGGACGGCGGAAAAGGATCAAATGGGAAAGGGACAAACGAAAGTCGGGGCGCGATGTACGCGCCCCGACCGTTAGGCAGCTTACTGCCAGGACTTGATCAGCTCGTCATAAGAGACGGTCTGAGGCTCTTCGTCCTCATTATCGAGCTTGGCATAGGGTGCGCCCGGCTGGTCGAACCAGTACTGCGCATCCTGCTCGTCGTTCATGACCGGACCAAGATCGCCCTGAACACCGGCGCGCTCAAGACGCTCAAGCACGCGTTCCTGATCGGCACAGAGTGCATCAAGCGCTTCCTGCGGGGTTTTCGAACCGGACATTGCGTCGCCGATGTTCTGCCACCACAGCTGGGCCAGCTTCGGGTAATCCGGAACGTTGGTTCCGGTCGGAGACCAAGCAACACGCGCCGGGGAACGGTAGAATTCTACCAGACCACCCAGTTTGTCCGCACGCTCGGTGAAGCTGTCATGCTGCACTGTGGACTCGCGGATGAAGGTCAGACCCACATGGGACTTCTTCACATCGACGGTCTTGGACGTGACGAACTGCGCATAGAGCCATGCGGCTTTTGCACGGTCCACCGGGGTGGACTCCATGAGCGTCCAGCTGCCTGCGTCCTGGTAGCCGACCTTCTGGCCTTCTTTCCAGTAAACGCCATGCGGGCTGGGAGCCATGCGCCACTTGGGTGTGCCATCTTCGTTCATCACCGGCAGGCCAGGCTTTACGGTGTCGGCAGTGAACGCTGTGTACCAGAACATCTGCTGGGCCACGTTGCCCTGTGCCGGGATGGGGCCAGCTTCGGAGAAGGTCATGCCAGCCGCCGCAGGCGGGGAGTACTTCTCAAGCCATTCGATGGCTTTTGTCACAGCATAGACGGCAGCTGGCGAGTTGGTTGCGCCACCGCGTGCCACACAGGATCCGGTCGGTTGAGAGTTTTCGTTTACACGAATGCCCCATTCATCAACCGGGAGACCGTTGGGTTCGCCTACGTCGCCCATACCAGCCATGGACATCCACGCGTCGGTATAGCGCCAACCCAGCGACGGGTCTTTCTTGCCGTAGTCCATGTTGCCGAAGACGTCGCCTTCAACACCGAGATGCGACAGGTCGCGACCGGTGAAGAACTCCGCGATGTCTTCATAGGCCGACCAGTTGACCGGGACACCAAGATCGTAGCCGAACTTTTCCTTGAAATCGGCCTTGTTCTTTTCGTCGTTGAACCAATCGTAACGGAACCAATACAGGTTCGCGAACTGCTGCGTCGGCATCTGATAGACTTTGCCGTCCGGGCCCGTGGTGAAGCTGAGGCCGATAAAATCGGACAGGTCCAGCGTCGGAAGGGTCACGTCTGCGCCCTCGCCTGCCATCCAGTCTGTCAGGTTGCGCACCTGCTGGTAGCGCCAGTGTGTGCCGATCAGATCAGAGTCGTTGACGTAACCGTCGTAGATGTTCTCACCCGATTGCATTTGGGTTTGGAGCTTTTCAACCACGTCGCCTTCGCCGATCAAGTCGTGTGTGACCTTGATGCCGGTGATGGCCTCAAACGCGGGTGCAAGCACCTGGCTTTCGTATTCGTGTGTCGTGATCGTTTCGGACACGACCTTGATTTCCATACCCTGGAACGGTGCCGCTGCATCCACGAAGAACTGCATCTCGGCTTCCTGATCGGCACGGCTGATCGACGACAGATCGCCAATCTCCGAATCCAGGAACGCGCGTGCGGCGTCCATGTCGGCAAAGGCCGGACCCGCAAGGATCAGCAGTGCCGCTGTTGAGGATTTCAGTTTCAAGTTCATTAGGTTCCTCCCCGTTATTGAGAACTTGGATTAAGTAATGCGCTCCCCCGTTTCCGGGAAAACACGAGCTTATTTTCTTACACCCAGCGGAACACCGCCGCGGCATAGAGCGCGCAAACACCAAGGGCCCACGGCTGGTTTTCTCCGACCAGTCCAAGCCAAGCGATATTGATGAAGGCGCTGCCCAGAAGCGTGATGAACAGACGGTCACCGCGCGTCGTTTCGATCCGCAAGATGCCGGTGCGTGGCGTCTCGGGAAATTTGATTGCAAGGACCGTGAAGACGATCAGCAAGCTGGCAATGACCATGAAGAAAATCGCGGTCGGCCATGTCCATGCCATCCATGAGAGATCCATCAGAGGGTCCTCCTGTTTGAAAGGGTCGCGGTGCCAAGTCGCGCAGATGGCTGGTTAACATCGCGCTCCATCACACCCGTCCCAGGGCAAAGCCCTTGGCGATATAGTTGCGCACGAAGTAGATCACCAAAGCGCCCGGCACGATGGTCAGCACACCGGCTGCTGCCAGCACCCCCCAGTCGATGCCCGACGCGCCTTGGGTCCGGGTCATGATGGCAGCGATCGGTTTGGCATCCACGGTGGTCAGCGTCCGCGAAAGCAGTAATTCCACCCACGAGAACATGAAGCAGAAGAACGCCGCCACACCGATGCCGCTAGAGATCAGCGGCATGAAGATGCGGGTGAAGAAGCGACCAAAGCTGTAGCCGTCGAGATACGCGGTCTCGTCGATCTCTTTGGGTACGCCGCGCATGAAGCCTTCCAAGATCCACACCGCCAGCGGCACGTTGAAAAGGCAATGCGCCAAGGCGACTGCGATATGTGTGTCGAACAGGCCCACCGACGAATAGAGCTGAAAGAACGGCAGTGCGAACACGGCAGGCGGTGCCATGCGGTTGGTGAGCAGCCAGAAGAACAAGTGCTTGTCGCCCATGAAGTGATAACGGCTGAACGCATATGCCGCTGGCAACGCCACAGCCAAAGAGATCACCGTGTTCATCACCACATAGATGAGCGAGTTGACATAGCCCATGTACCAGCTCGGGTCCGTGAGGATCGTACGGTAATTGTCGAGCGTCAGATCATTCGGCCAGAGCGTGAAGGAATTGAGGATTTCGGTATTCGTCTTCAGGCTCATGTTCAGCAGCCAATATATCGGCAGCAATAGGAACAGCAGATACAGCCCCATAACGATGACCGATCCATTGACTTTCACACGCTTCTTGGTGCCGCCGGCTGTCAGATCGCCGGGAATGCTGCTGGTTGTGTCAGCCATTGGTTCAGCCCTCCCGCTTATCAAGGTTGGTCATGACGGTGTAGAACACCCATGAAATCAACAGGATCACGAGGAAATACATGATCGAGAACGCCGCCGCTGGTCCAAGGTCGAACTGACCCAAGGCCATCTTCACAAGGTCGATGGACAACAGCGTGGTGGTGCTACCGGGGCCGCCGCCGGTAACGACGAACGGTTCGGTATAGATCATGAAGCTGTCCATGAACCGCAGCAGGATGGCGATCATCAAAACACCCATCATCTTGGGCAGCTCAATGAATCGGAACACCTTCCAGCGCGATGCTTGGTCGATCTTGGCCGCTTGGTAGTACGCGTCAGGGATGGATTGCAGACCGGCATAGGCCAACAGTGCCACCAGCGAAGTCCAGTGCCAGACGTCCATCACGATGATTGTGACCCACGCCGCAAACGGATCGTTGGTGTAGTTGTAGTCAACACCCAGCGCCGCAAGCGTGTGACCCAAGAGGCCGATGTCGACCCGGCCGAAGACCTGCCAGATTGTGCCGACCACGTTCCACGGGATCAGCAGCGGCAGGGACATAAAGACAAGGCAAAAGCTGGCCCAAAAGCCCTTCTTCGGCATGTTGAGCGCCACAAAAACGCCAAGAGGAATCTGGATCAGCAGGATGATGCCTGAAAACATCAACTGGCGCCCTAACGCGCCCCACATCCGGTCGTCCCTGAGCATTTCCTCGAACCATTCGAGCCCCGCCCAGAAGAACTGATTGTTCCCAAACGTGTCCTGAACCGAGTAGTTGACCACGGTCATCAGCGGGATCACCGCCGAGAACGCCACGAGGATCAAAACCGGCAGGACAAGGAACCATGCCTTTTGGTTGACTGTCTTGTCCATTACGCGGCCTCCCCTACGGATTGCGCACCTTCGGGTGCCACACGCCAATCGTTGACGTAGACGTTCACATGCGCGGGATCGAAACTGACGCGGTTCATGTCGGCACTGACGCGGTCGTCTTCGCCGGCGATGATGTTAATGTCATGGCCTTCGAAATTGGCGCGGATGATCTTGTGTCGGCCCACGTCTTCGATCCGGCGAACTGTGACAGGCAGACCTTCGGACTGGCTGAGTTTTGCAAATTCCGGGCGGACGCCGATCTCGACCTTGCCGCTTGTGGGCTTGTAGCCGCTTGCCAGTTGGATCGTCTGAGACCCGACTTTGGCGAACGTGCCCTCGACCTGCGCGGGCAGAACATTCATGCCGGGAGAGCCGATGAAGTAGCCAACAAACGTGTGTTCGGGACGTTCGAACAACTGTTCCGGCGTGCCAATCTGAACGACACGGCCGTCGTACATGACCACCACCTTATCCGCGAACGTCAGCGCCTCGGTCTGGTCGTGTGTCACGTAGATCATGGTATGGCCGAAATCATGGTGCAGCTTTTTCAGCTGCGTGCGCAATTCCCACTTCATATGCGGATCAATTACGGTCAGCGGTTCATCGAACAGTAACGCGTTCACATCCTTGCGGACCATGCCGCGACCAAGGCTGATCTTCTGCTTCGCATCGGCTGTCAGGCCGCGGGCCTTTTTCCTGAGCATGTCTTCCATGCCGATCATGCGGGCGATTTCCTGAACGCGTTCAGCGACATAGGCTTCGTCACGGCCGCGATTGCGCAGCGGAAAGGCCAGATTATCTTGCACGGTCATGGTGTCGTAGACGACCGGAAACTGGAACACCTGCGCAATGTTACGTTCAGCTGTGGGCGCTTGGGTCACGTCTTTCCCGTCAAACAGGATGCGCCCCTGCGACGGGTGAAGCAGGCCCGAAATGATATTGAGCAGCGTGGATTTCCCGCATCCAGATGCGCCCAAGAGCGCATATGCCGCGCCATCGTCCCAATCGTGGTTCAATTCCTTGAGGGCAAAGTCGTCCTCGGAGGTTGGGTTGGGCAGATAGGAATGTGCCAGGTTATCGAGTGTGATCTTTGCCATGGTCCGTTCCCCCTCAGGCCGCCAACGCGTATGACGCGGGGGCGATCATTTTACCCTGTTCGTCAAAGACATAGACATGCCGGGGATCAAGCCACACGGTCAGGTCTTCGCCCAGTGTCAGGTCGTGCACGCCATGGATCAGCCCCACCCAGCGTTGGCCGTGGTGATCCAGATGCACAAAGGTTTCCGACCCGGTGAGTTCGGTCACAGTCAACTGCGTGGTGAACGACATGGCGTCCGCCGCGTGCTGACCGATTTCAAGGTGGTTGGGGCGGAACCCGGCGGTGTAGTTGCCATCCGGCAGGTCAGCCAAGCGACCCATCGCCTGCGTGGATTGATTGTTGCCAAACGTCAGTTGGCCGCCTGTCTTGGTTACGGCAAGAAAGTTCATCGGCGGATCGCTGAACACTCGTGCCGTGGTCGCATCAACCGGCTGGCGATAGACCTCGGGTGTGAGACCAAATTGCGTGACACGGCCTTCCCACAGCGTCGCGGTGTTGCCGCCCAAGAGCAGCGCCTCTTCGGGTTCAGTTGTGGCGTAGACAAAGATAGAGCCGGATTCTTCAAAGATCTTGGGGATTTCGATCCGAAGTTCTTCGCGCAACTTATAATCGAGGTTGGCAAGCGGTTCATCCAGCAGAACAAGGCCCGCGTTCTTCACCAGCGCCCGTGCGAGGGCACAGCGCTGTTGCTGCCCACCGGACAGTTCCAGCGGTTTGCGGTCAAGCATTGGGGTCAGTTTCATCAACTCGGCCGTGTCGCGCACACGGCGGTCGATTTCGGTGCGGTCGACGCCCATCAGCTTCATCGGGGACGCGATGTTGTCGTAGACTGTCATCGACGGGTAGTTGATGAACTGCTGGTAGACCATTGCGACCTTGCGATCCTGCACGCGCATACCGGTGACATCCTTACCCTGCCAGATGATCTGGCCGGTTGCGGGCACATCCAGACCCGCCATCAGGCGCATCAACGATGTCTTGCCCGACAAGGTCGGCCCCAGCAGCACGTTCATTGTCCCTTTTTCAAGCGTCAGGTCCGTCGGGTAGATGTGGGTCTGCCCCTCTACGACTTTGGACACGCCTTTAAGCTCGAGTGTCATGTCCGGGCCCCCTATTCTGCTGCCTTGGTCACGGATGGACGGTGATCCGCCATCCATGTGTCCAAGTCCTTGATCTGTTCAGAACTCAGTCGCAGACCAAGTTTATTGCGGCGCCACACCACGTCTTCAGCAGTGTGCGCGTATTCATGTGTCATCAGCCAATGCACTTCGGCCTCGGTCAGGGTCGCGCCGAAATTGCGGCCCAGATCGCCCGCTTCATTGGCGGTTCCAAGGATCGACGCGGCTTCGGTCCCGTAGGCGCGCACAAGGCGGCGAGCCCAAAAGGCGTCGAGGAACGGGAACAAGCCCTGTAATTTGACCACTTGGGCATCGAACCCGTCGACCGGGAAATCGCCGCCGGGCAGCGTAACACCCGCTGTCCAAGGGCCTTTGACGTTCGGCAATTGCTCGGCAATCTTTTCCATCGCGCTTTCGGCAAGGCGGCGGTAAGTCGTGATCTTTCCGCCAAAGATGTTCAACACCGGCGCGCCGCCATTGGCATCGACCTTGAGCGTGTAGTCACGGGTCGCCGCCGTCGCGCTGCTGGCTCCATCATCATATAGCGGTCGGACACCGGAGTAGGTCCAGACCACATCATCGTCAGACAAGTCCTGCTTGAAATATTGGTTGGCGAAGTTCAGCAGATAGGTTTGCTCTTGCGGGGTGCAGACCGGTGTGTTCGACGGATCGTCATGTTCAGCGTCGGTGGTTCCGATCAGTGTGAAATCAGTCTCGTAAGGGATGGCAAAGATGATCCGGCCATCAGTTCCCTGAAAGAAATAGCACTTGTCGTGATCATACAGCTTGCGCGTTACGATATGCGAGCCGCGTACAAGACGCACACCTTCACGCGAATTCAGCCGAACCTTGGTTTGGATGATGTCACCGACCCAAGGTCCGCCAGCATTCACCAGCATTTTCGCGCGGTATGTTCGGGCTTCGCCATTTTCGGTATTTTGCGTTTCGATGCGCCATAAATTTCCTTCGCGCGCCGCAGACAGGACTTTCGTGCGCGGCAGGATGGCGGCCCCTCGCGCCTCAGCGTCGCGGGCATTCAGGATGACCAGACGGGAATCTTCGATCCAGCAATCCGAATATTCGTAGGCTTTTGAAAACCGATCTTCCAAAGCCGCACCTTCGGGGGCGCCCTCAAGCGCAAGCGTCTTTGTGCCGGGCAGAATTTTACGACCACCCAGGTTATCATACAGGAAAAGCCCCAGACGGATCAGCCACGCCGGACGACGGCCCTTCATCCACGGCATAATGAAACTTAGCAAACGCGACGTGGGCGTGTCGGATTCAAACCTCATATCCTTATGATATGGAAGAATAAATCTCATCGGCCAACTGATATGCGGCATTGCTCGAAGTAGGACTTCGCGTTCGACCAGCGCTTCGCGGACCAGACGGAATTCGAAATATTCAAGATAGCGCAGGCCCCCATGGAAAAGCTTCGTCGAAGCTGACGAGGTCGCGGAAGCCAGATCGTTCATTTCTGCAAGCGTGACAGACAGACCACGGCCCGCAGCATCACGTGCGATCCCGCAACCGTTGATGCCACCACCGATAATGAACAGATCTGTTGGTTCGACGTTTTGGTCGATCACCGCGCGCCACCTCCCAATGCCACGAATGTCAGAAGCAATGTATGAGGATTGAGCCACGTTCACGCAAGGCGAATTTTTTCGTTTATGTTCGTTTTTTCCTATCCCCCCTGAAAACAAACAAGATTTGACATTAGGAAATCCCGACCTAAGCCCCTTATGATTGGAAAACCGCGATCTGCGAGAAACCAAGGACGCGGAATCGTCCATACTCGACTTCGAAACCAGACCTGACTGAGACCCCTTATGTCCCACGCCTTTCGACACCGTGATATTCTGGACATCGCGCGCAAGGAGGGGAAAGTCACGGTCGAAGGATTGGCGCAGCATTTCGGAGTGACGCTGCAAACGATCCGACGCGATCTGTCTGATATGGCAGAGGATGGCAGGCTCGAACGAGTCCACGGTGGCGCGATGCTGCCCTCTAGCACCAGCAATATCGGCTATGAACAGCGCCAGTCACTTAATGCCAAGGCCAAGGCGTCGATGGCCAAGGCCTGCGCCCAGCGTATCCCGAACAACATCTCGCTGTTTTTGAACATCGGCACCAGCACCGAAGCGGTGGCCCGCGAACTGCGCAATCACAAGAACCTGCTGGTGGTCACCAACAACATGAACGTGGCAAATATCCTGGCTGAGATGCAGGATTGTGAAGTGGTGGTGACCGGCGGTAATTTGCGCCGCGCCGATGGCGGGCTCGTGGGGAAGCTGGCGACCGAGACCATCCTTCAGTTCAAATTCGATCTGGCGATCATCGGTTGTTCAGCGCTCGACCGGGACGGGGATTTGCTTGATTTTGACATTCAGGAAGTCAGCGTCAGCCAAGCCATCCTACAACAGTCGCGCAAGACGTTTCTTGTTGCCGATGCCTCCAAGCTGAAACGTAATGCGCCCGCGCGCATTGCGTCGCTGTCAGAGATCGACACGCTGTTTACGGATGCCGCCCTGCCCGCCGATCTGCCGGAGAAATGTGCGGATTGGGACACCGAAGTGGTTGTGGCGAGGCCTTAAGCTTTGATCGGTCGGGCGGCCGCCACCAAACCGTCAATGTCGAGGTGTTCTTCCAGATGCGCGGCCAGTTCGTTGAGCGTGCGGTCAATGGTGCGTGTATAATCTGCCCCACCTGACGCGTGACCCATCTGCTGCAGAAACGCCTTCCGGAATACTCCGTTGGCGAAAAGACCATGTAGATATGTGCCCATCACCCGGCCATTCCCCGATATTGCCCCATCCGGCGCATCACCGATCCGCGCAAAGGCCCGCATACTGTCAGGGCCAGTGGTCTGACCGATGTGGATTTCATACCCGTCAAAACCGGTATCCGTTGGTATGTGTACGGCGTCGACGCGGGTCAGCGTTTTGCGCGGCTGCATGGTGGTTGTCACGTCCAACAGCCCCAGCCCTGCTGTTGTACCCGCTTCCCCTTCAAGCCCTTCGGGATCGTCGATCTGCGCCCCAAGCATCTGGTATGCGCCGCAAATTCCCAGCACCCGCCCGCCGCGCCGCAGATGGGCGACGATGTCGATGTCCCAACCCTGCGCCCGCAGGAAGGCGAGATCGGCACGGGTCGATTTGGTGCCCGGCAATACGATCAGATCGGCGTCCCCGGGCAAGGCCTGCCCTGGCGGCACCATCGTCAGACGGATGTTCTGTTCAGCCTTGAGCGGATCAAGATCGTCAAAATTGGCGATGCGGGACAGCATCGGGCAGGCTATATGGAATCCCTGCCCGCCACTTGCCTCTGAGAGTTCTACAGCATCTTCGGCTGGCAGCAGATGCGCCGCGTTAAACCACGGCAGCACGCCGTAGCCGACCCAACCGGTATGCGCTTCGATCGCGCGGTAACCATCCTCGAACAGTGATACATCGCCTCGAAACTTGTTGACCAGAAATCCGGCAACCTGCGCAACATCCTCCTCCGTCATGACTGTGTGCGTGCCCACGATCTGCGCGATTACTCCGCCCCGATCGATATCCCCAACAAGGATCACGGGCACATCGGCAGCGCAGGCAAAGCCCATATTGGCAATGTCTCCACGGCGGAGGTTGACCTCGGCTGGACTGCCCGCACCTTCGACAATGATCAGGTCTGCGGTCTGCGCCAGCGTGTGAAAGCTGTCCAGAACAACGTCCAGCAAAACGCCCCGGTCTTCGCGAAAGCGGCGCGCCTCAAGCCAGCCGCGCACCTGGCCCTGTACGATGACCTGCGAACCCCGGTCGCTTTCGGGTTTTAGAAGCACGGGATTCATATGAATCGACAATTCGCGCCCACAGGCGATGGCCTGCAACGCCTGCGCGCGTCCGATCTCGCCCCCGTCGGCGGTTACGGCGGCATTGTTTGACATGTTCTGTGGTTTGAATGGCGCCACCGACAACCCACGCAACTGCGCCGCGCGGCATAGCCCGGCGACCAACATCGACTTGCCGACATTCGACCCGGTGCCTTGGATCATCAGCGCCCGAGGTTGGGACTTTTCGGATGTCATGACGCAGCCCTACCCGTTTGGTCTGGAAACGAGGTACTGCGTCGCGCGTGGCTTGTCGATGGTGCGGATCAGCAGGTCAGATCACGCAGGGAGTCGCGGAGCTGCACCTTGCTCTTGAGCTCTATCGTGTCGCCTGTCCCACGCTTTTCCACCATGTCAATCAGTGCGATAGCGGCTTTGCGCCCCATCTCGCGGTGCGGGACATGCACGGTGGTGATTTGTGGCGCGACGATCCGCGCAAGTTCGATATCATCAAAGCCAGTGATCGACACATCTTCCGGCACAGACAGCCCCAGATCGCGGGCGCCGCGCAGTGCGCCAACCGCCAAAACGTCATTGCCGCACATCACCACGGTAGGACGAGTGTCAGCCTGCATCAGAGTCTGTAGCGCCACCGCGCCGTTTTCGATCTCGTAGGGCGTTTCGATGACTGGCATGGCAATGGGATCAAGGCCGTTCGCCGACAGCGCATCGCGCAGACCAGCCAGACGAGCTGCGGCACGGTCATTCCCCTTGGTAATACCTGAGATCAACGCGATCTGGCGATGACCAAAGTCGATGACCTGCTGCGCCAGTGCCCGCATCGACTGGCGGTTGTCGAAACCAACTGTGGGCCGGCCGCTGTTGGGAAAATAAACCCATGCCGACAGCACCGGAATCGACCGTGCCTTGAGGTAATCATAGATCTCAGGATCGCGATCTTGGCCGATCAGCAACAGCCCATCCGCCCCCCTCGCCACCAACGCGCGGATCTGATCTTCTTCAATCTTCGGCTCATAGGCCGAGCTTGCCACCAGCAGCGTGTAGCCCCGCGCGTGCAGCTCTTCCTGAAAAGCCTGCAGCCCGCGCGCGAAGATCGCGTTCTCCATCGTCGGGATGATCGCGCCGATGGTGAAGGTGCGTTTCGCCGCCATCACCCGGGCGCCAAAATTCGGTGTGTACCCAAGGGCTTCGACGGCGGACATCACCCGCTTTCGAGTTTGTTCGACCACCCGTTCCGGCGAATTCAAACAGCGCGACACGGTCGCTGTCGACACGCCTGCGGCACGGGCCACGTCGTCCAAAGTTGGCACAGTTCGCAGGTCTGACATCAGTGTTGGGTTCCGTTCATCTGCCGGTGAGGTGCACCGCAGAATACGCATAAAGAACCGAAAGGCCAAATGTAAGCGCTTGCATGAATTGAATGTAAGCGCTTACACTGCTCTTAGAATCAATCCGAAGTCCGGAGATCAGAATGTTCCTTGCTGCATCCGCCATCGTCTTTGTTGTGTATTTTGCCAATGTCGCGATGGGCGCTTTTACCGGGGCCGCATTCCTTTCGGATATTGGGGAGATGTTGGTTCTGTTTGCGGCGTCGATCCTGTTCGTCGTGGCAATTCTGCAAAAAGAGGCTGACCGAAAGAACAAGAACGGCAGCTGAGGTCAATTGGGAGGAGACCAGATGACTGACGAACGTAAGGAGCTCGCATCCGCCGAGCGTCGTAATTTCCTGAAACTGATGGGCACGGGCGGCTTTACTGCTGCGATGGTTGCAGGCGCCGCTGGCGTGTTGTGGTCGTCGGAAGCGGCCGCACAGACCGCCAACGAAGAGCGAGATCGCGAAAAAGCAGCCGAACACACGATGGTGATCGCGACCGCTTATGTGCTGGGCGCTTCGCGCAGCTATCCGATCATGCAGCTTGACCTTAAGGAAAACATCCAGAACGCCACAAACGGCAAGGTTTATGTCAAATTGGCCCCAGGTGGTCAGCTTGGCGCTGGCGGCGCACTTGTGCAGGCGGTTCAGGGTGGCACGATCCAGGCAGCGCAGCACTCGCTGTCCAACTTTGCGCCTTTCGCGTCCACAGTTGACCTGATCAACATGCCGTATCTCTGTGGTTCCAACCAGCGCTTCACCAACCTCGTGAATTCCGACTTCTGGAACACCGAAGTTCACCCCAAGGTGGAAGCCAACGGCTTCAAGGCGTTGTTCTATGTCAACATCGATCCGCGCGTCGTGGCCGTCCGCAAAGGTGGCGCTGGTGCAGTTCTTAGCCCAAGCGATCTGAATGGCGTTAAGTTCCGGGTTCCGGGTTCCAAGATGCTTCAGCAATACTACCGCATGGTTGGCGCGAACCCGACACCAGTGGCTTGGGGCGAAACGCCGTCCGCGATCAAGCAGGGCGTGGCGGATGCGCTCGACCCGTCCGTGGGCGCGCTGTACGTATTCGGCTTCAAGGACATTCTCAGCCACGTGACCTTTACGCAGGCTGTGCCGGACAGTCAGGTTTATTCCTGTAACCTCGAATGGTTCAACTCGATGCCTGCCGACATTCAGGAAGGCATCATGTGGGGCTCTGAGATGACAGCGCATCAGAACCTTGCCAAAGTTCCGTCCGCCCGAGCCTATGCGATGGCCGAACTTGCCAAGGCTGGCGTCGAATTTCACTCGCTGTCCGACGACCAGTTGGGTGAGTGGAAAGAAGCCGGTGGATATCAGCGTTCCGAATGGGACGAGTTCAAGGTCGAACTGGCCGGGTCCATGGATGCGTTCGCCAAGATGGAAGAAGCCGCTGGCATCCAAGGCAAGTATTACGTCCACGACGCGTGACGTCATTGGCGGGCGCTGCAACACGCGCCCGCCCCTTCTATTCTTTCCGAGCATAAAGCCTCGAACACGCCACATGCGTGATCTGACGGCCTATGCCTTTTGAAAGGACGCCCCATGTCTGTCTGGCGCCGAATTGACCGCGATGCCGAACGCTGGCTGCTTCTGGTTTTCTACGTGATGTTGGTCATCACCATGGCCATCGAAGTGCAGCGCCGCGAAATCTTCTCGTACTCCTCAATCTGGGGAGAAGAGATCGTGCGGTATTCCTTTATCTATCTTGCGTGGATCGGCGCGGCCGCAGCCGTCAAGGAGCGCGCCCATATCCGGATCGACGTGGTGATGCATTACCTTGGACCCCGCGCCAAGGCGCTGCTCTACATCTTCGGAGATCTGGTGATGTTTGGCGTGGCGATTATCGCGCTCTACTGGTCACTTGAGACCGTCCACATCTCGTGGAAATTCGGATCAGTGACCCACGGGCTGCGCATCTCAAATGTGTGGTTCCTGATGGCCGTTCCGGTGGGGTTTGCCCTGATGATCTGGCGTTTACTGCAATCCCTGCTGCGCGACATGCGTTCGCTTCGTGACGGAACCCCCGTCTACGAAGGCGACAAGCTGTTTGATTAAGGAGCCGCATCGATGCTTTGGCAAACCATGAATCAAACGGTCGAATTGGGTTGGGATTTCTACCTGCCGGTTCTGATCTTCGTTGGCCTGATCGCGCTGGCCGTGCCTGTCTGGGCCGCCATCGGCACCTCTGCCATTACCATGCTGGTGATGTCGGGTGACCTGCCGCTGAGCCTTGTCGGCGAAAAGCTGTTCACTGGGATCGACGCCTTCGCGCTGACCGCTGTGCCGCTCTTTATCTTGACGGGCGACGTGCTGGTCCGCACCGGGCTATCCCGCAAATTCCTCGACGTGGCCGAAGCGCTGACACAATTCGCCAAGGGCGGGTTCGGGTCGGCCACCGTGCTAGTCTGCGGAATGTTCGCAGCCATCTCGGGTTCTGACGCAGCGGGCGCTGCGGCGGTGGGTCGGATGACCATCGCGCGGCTGGTGGAGTCGGGCTATCCCCGCCCCTATGCCTGTGCATTGGTGGCCGCAGGTGCTTGCACCGGCATCCTCATCCCCCCCTCCATCGCCTATATCATCATCGGCCTTGTACTGGGGATATCCGCCTCAACACTGTTTCTTGCCGCGCTGATCCCGGGTTTGGCCATTCTGGTGTCGATCCTTGTCACCAACGTCATCGTCAACCGCATCTACGGCTATGAAGGCGGCGGCAACATCTCGATGGGTGAATACTTTTCCAACCTTGCCGCTTCTCTGAAGTCGGGTTGGTACGCTTTCATCGTGCCCGGGATCATCTTCTACGGCATCTTCTCGGGTCGCCTGACACCGACTGAAGCAGGCGCCACCGCCGTGGTTGTGACCATCATGATGGGCTTCATCCTGCGCACGTTGTCCTTTGCCGATTTCCCGGCAATGCTGGTCAGCTCGGCCAAGGTGAACGGGGTGATCCTGCCGATCATCGCCTTTTCAGCTCCGCTGGCCGAAGCGCTGGCCATCATGGGTGTGCCACAGGGTTTTGTCACCGCCGTGACAGGCCTTACGGACGAGCCGTGGATCCTGATCCTGCTGATGATCGGCATCCTGATCGCTGCGGGCTGCGTGATGGAGACAACGCCGAACATCGTGATCCTGGCGCCCATTCTCAAGCCATTGGCGGACAACATTGGCATGAACGAGATCCAATTCTGCATTATGATGATCACCGCGCTAGGAGTGGGTTTCATCACACCGCCACTTGGACTTAACCTGTTCGTGGTCTCTGGCATAACCGGAGAATCGATCCTCAAGATCGCCGCCCGCGCCATTCCCTTCGTTCTGGGCATGTTCGTGGTGGTGCTGCTGATTGCCTATGTGCCCGCAGTGTCCACGACGCTCTTGCCAGAAATCTACAAGTAGGACTTCCCGAAAATGACACGTGAATACCTGAAGAAAGCGACCCTGACTGCGAAATCGGATGCGTCCGAGGTGCATGAAACGGTCAAGACTATTCTTGCCGATATCGAAGCGGGCGGCGACGCTAAGGCAATGGAATACGCCAAGAAGTTCGACCAGTACGACGGCAATGTCATGATGACGCCAGAAGACATTCAAGCTGCCTGCGCGTTGGTACCGGACAAACTCAAGCGCGACATCGAATTTGCGCATGCCAACGTCAAACGCTTTGCCGAGGCGCAAAAGGCAACCGTGTCCGATGTCGAGGTTGAAATCGTACCGGGCATGATCGCTGGCCAAAAAGCGATCCCGGTGGATGCGGCAGGCTGCTATGTGCCCGGCGGGCGCTACAGCCATATCGCGTCGGCCATCATGACCGTAACCACAGCCAAGGTCGCGGGCTGCCGTCACATCACCGCCTGTTCACCACCCCGCCCCGACGTCGGCATTGCGCCCGCCATAGTGTACGCCGCGCATATCTGCGGCGCGGACAAAATCATGGCGATGGGCGGCGTACAGGGTGTCGCGGCCATGACCTTTGGGCTGTTTGGCCTGCCAAAGGCGAATATCCTTGTCGGCCCCGGCAACCAGTTTGTCGCCGAAGCCAAGCGCATTCTCTTTGGTCGCGTCGGCATCGACATGATCGCTGGCCCGACCGACAGCCTCGTCCTTGCCGACAAGACAGCCGATCCGCATATCGTGGCGACAGACCTCGTGAGCCAAGCCGAACATGGCTACAACTCGCCCGTCTGGCTGGTAACTGATGACCGTGATCTGGCCGTAAAGGTCATGGACATGGTCCCTGGCCTGATCGCCGACCTGCCCGAGGTGAACAGCCAGAACGCCGCCGCCGCGTGGCGCGACTATGCCGAAGTAATCGTCTGTTCCGACCGCGAGGAAATGGCCGCCTGTTCCGACGACTACGCCCCAGAACACCTCACCGTGCAGGCCGAGGATTTGGATTGGTGGCTCAACCGCCTGACCTGCTATGGTTCGCTGTTCCTTGGCGAAGAAACCACCGTGTCCTACGGCGACAAAGCGACTGGCACCAACCACGTCCTACCCACATCGGGGGCTGCCAGCTATACCGGCGGTCTGTCAGTGCACAAGTACATGAAGATCGTCACATGGCAGCGCGCCACCCGCGAAGGGTCAAAGGCAGTTGCAGAAGCAACCGCACGAATTTCCCGGCTTGAAGGTATGGAAGGTCACGCCCGCGCGGCGGATGTGCGGCTTGCCAAATACTTCCCCGGCGTGAATTTCGACCTGACCGCCGATGGCTGACCCGGCAGACATGTTCCACCTTGGCGGCAAGGTGGCCGTCGTGACCGGGGCCAGCTCTGGTCTCGGCCGACGGGCTGCACTCACTCTAGCGGCAGCGGGCGCAATGGTCGTCGGGGTTGCGCGACGGCGGGACGCATTGGAAAGCCTGAGCGCCGAAATCGGCTTTGCCGCCGCTGGAGTGGTGGGCGATGTAACCGACAGGGAAAAACTGCCCGCCTTGGTCGCAGCAGTCTCGGCCCCGTTTGGTGCGCCTGATATCGTGGTTCACGCGGCGGGTATCAACACGCGGCAAACGGCAGATGATGTGACGCCAGAGGGTTGGGACGCGACACTCGAGCTTAACCTTTCGGCGCCGTTCTTCCTTTCGCAGGCGCTAGTGCCAGCAATGAAGGAAAAAGGCTGGGGCCGGATCGTCAACTTTGCCTCGCTCCAATCCAGCCGCGCATTTCCCGGCGGCATCGCTTATGGCGCAACGAAAGGCGGGATCACCCAATTGACCCGCGCCATGGCCGAAGCATGGTCACCGCACGGCATCACCGCCAATGCCATCGGTCCTGGGTTCTTCCCGACCGAGCTCACGCAGGCGGTGTTCTCGGACCCGGAACGCGCGACGCGCAACGCGGCGCAAACCTGCATCGGACGCAATGGCACGATGGAAGATATCGACGGACCGATCTTGTTCCTCTGCTCGGACGCATCAGCCTATGTCACGGGACAGGTTCTCATGGTGGACGGAGGATTTACCGCAAAATGAAGGCGCTCATCTACGAAGGTGTCGAAACGGTTGTCTATCGCGATGTCCCCGACATAACAGCACGGGACGGAGAACACCTGATCCGTATCGAAGCGGTGGGGATCTGCGGCTCTGACATGCATGCCTATCTGGGCCACGATGCCCGCCGCCCGGCCCCTCTGATCCTTGGCCACGAAGCGGCCGGTGTGGTTCAGGGCGGGCCAATGGATGGCACCCGCGTGACGATCAACCCGCTGGTGACCTGCGGCACCTGCCCCGCCTGCAAAGCCGCGCGGGAAAACCTGTGCCCGACCCGCCAGATCATCTCGATGGAGCCACGACCGGGCGCATTTGCCCAATATGTGTCGATGCCGGCATCAAACCTTGTCACGGTGCCGGATGCGGTGCCAATGGACAAGGCGTCACTGGCCGAACCCTTGGCCGTGAGTTGGCACGCCGCGCGATTGGCTTTGGCTGCATTGCACCCTTCGATGGAGCGCACGGCCCTCGTCCTCGGGGGCGGTGCAATCGGCCTGGCAGCATCGCTTGCGCTCAAAGCGATGGGGATCGAGACCGTCACGATCGTTGAACCCAACCCAGCCCGTCGCGCTTTCCTGACCGACAGTTGTGGTGAAAACGCTGTGGCCGAACCGAATGGCCTGTATCCCGTAATCATCGACGCGGTGGGCTATGCCGCAACCCGAGCTGCGGCTTCTGCCCATGCCCTGCCCGGCGGTGTGATCGCGCATGTGGGGCTCGGCGAGGACACAGGTGGTCTGGATGTGCGCCGCATGACACTGCAAGAAATCACCTTCATCGGCACCTACACCTACACCGCCCAGGATTTCCGCGACACCGCGCAGGCGATCTATGACGGACAGCTTGGCCCTCTTGACTGGTTCCAAACCCGTCCCCTAGCCGAAGGGGCTGCCGCCTTTTACGACCTGCGACGCGGCGCGGTTGCCACGCCGAAAATCGTCCTCGACCCTTGGGCCTGACCCAGTCACGACAGGAGACCTGACATGTACAAGAAGATCCTCGTTCCCATGGCTCTGGATCACGGCATCTCGCCACAGACGCTAGAAGTTGCGCGTGTCCTGGCCTCTGAAGGTGGTGAGATCATCGCGCTGCACGTTTACGAGTCCCCACAAGGTACGGTGAGCGCCTATCTGGACGAAGAGGTTGTCAAAGCCGGTTTCGAACGCGCTAGAGAACGTCTGCGAGAAAAGCTGAAAGGCCTGGATGGC
The DNA here is from genome assembly GCA_947503115.1 of uncultured Marivita sp. GTDB lineage: Bacteria > Pseudomonadota > Alphaproteobacteria > Rhodobacterales > Rhodobacteraceae > Marivita. Next base: position 37,748 of record CANNCS010000005.1, on the reverse strand, counting down.
ATCACTCCTGCCCTTGTTAAAGGCCACTCCGCCCGCACAATCATCGACTATGCGACACAACATGGCGCGGACTGTATCGTGATTGGGTCACACAAACCGGGGCTGAGTGACTTTTTCCTTGGCTCGACAGCCGCGCGGGTGGTGCGGCACGCGCCCTGTGCCGTGCATGTACACCGCAACGGCGACTGATCCAAACCGACCATGCCCGCATCAGATCACATTCATTCCGCCGAGGACGCCCGTCGGCTGGCCAAGCGACGCCTGCCTTGGATGGTGTTCGACTATATCGACGGCGCTGCGGGGCGCGAAACCGGGATCGCCCGAAATCGGGCTGTATTGGACACGCTGACGCTACGCCCTCGTATTCTGCGCGATGTAAGCCAGCGGTCACTGTCCACCTCGCTTTTCGGCGCGACCTCAGAGCGCCCCTTTGGCATTGCGCCGATGGGCATGTGCAACCTCTCCTGCCCAGGTGCCGATCTGATGCTGGCGCGACTGGCACGGGACTTCAAAGTGCCGCATGGCGTATCCACTGTCGCCTCTACCTCTCTTGAGAAGATCATCGAGGTGGCCGAAGGGAACGCCTGGTTCCAGATCTATTTCAGCGGCGATGGCACAGGCACGTTCAAGCTGGTCGAACGCGCCCGCGATGCTGGATATAAAACGTTGGTGGTGACAGTCGATGTACCCGAAGTGGGCCGCCGCCCGCGTGAGCTGCGACGCGGGTTCAAGATGCCGTTTCGCATAGGTCCCAGCCAGTTCGTTGACTTCGCCCTGCATCCGCGATGGTCGATCTCGACGCTTTTGAACGGACGGCCTGACATGGCGAATTTCCAGATGCCGGGCTACAGCTTTGACCGCACTCAAAGCCGCGCCAAGGCCGATTGGGACACACTGGCCCGGATGCGAGACATGTGGCCGGGCAAGCTGGTGGTCAAAGGTGTGCTGAACGTGGAAGACGCACTGCGCCTTAAAGAAAGCGGCACGGACGCCATTCAGGTCTCAAGCCACGGCGCCCGACAGTTGGAAAGCGCCCCCACCCCGGTCGAGGCGCTGCTTGCGATCCGGAAGGCTGTTGGCCCCGCCTACCCACTTTTCTTCGACAGCGGATTGCGATCCGGTGAGGATGCTCTCAAATTGCTGGTCCACGGTGCTGATTTCTGCTTCTTCGGCCGTATCCTGCAATTCGCAATGGCTGCCGGAGGCGATGCCGGACTGCGCCAACTTTGGTCGGTCCTTAGCGACGAAATGAGCATCGCAATGGCGCAGACAGGTATGACCGGACTGCACGCCGCCTGAGCCTTATTGCACCGCAATTTTCTTAGATGTGTCCGAGGGCACAGGCTCGTCCTTCTGCACCACAACGGTCCGCGTCGGGAACGGGATGTCGACTCCGGCTTTGTCTAGCGCCTCTTTCACCTTGCGCTTCATGTCAGCCTGATACTGAAAGTAAACTGACGCGTCACACCAAACGCGCACAAGGAAGTCTACGCTGCTGCTGTTGAGGTTGTTGACCTGAATGAAAGGTTCTGGATCATTGTGCGACCGAGGGTCGGACATGATCGCGTCTCGGATCACCCGCTCTGCATCAGCCAAATTCGCACCATAACCGACACCGAACTCCCATTCCGCGCGGCGGGTCTGGTAGCCGGAATAGTTCTTGATCGTGTTGCCCCACACTTCGGAGTTCGGAACGACAACCTTTACGTTCCCGATATCCGCGATCTCGGTGTAGTTCAGCGTAATTTCCTTGACCGTACCGACCACGTCATTGACCTGAACGAAGTCGCCGTTCTTCAATGGCCGGAACAGGATCAGCATCACCCCTGCTGCAACGTTCGACAATGTGCCTTGCAACGCCAAACCGATCGCCAGACCCGCGGCACCGATGACCGCAACCACTGAGGTCGTGCGCACCCCAAATGTGTTGAGAACGAACAAGGTTGTGAAGGCAAGGATCGTATATCGCGCGATGTTGCCGAAAAAGACGAACAACGTGTCATCAAGGCTGGCGTGCATCTGACCCAGTCGGGTGATGCGGCGACTGATCACGCGGGCAATTGTGAAGCCGATAATCAGAATTAGAATGGCCGCAATCGTATTACCCAGCAGCGACAGCATCGTTTCCAGCGTCAGAAGATCGGCTAGAGATTTGCCGTTGTATATATCCATCGTAAAGATCGCACCGATCTGGTCCCAAACACTTGTTGCAACGGCTTCAACTTCTTCCATGCGGCTTTGTCCTGAGTTCCATAGATTTTGCGCGGCTCACAGCCACAGTTGACTGGGACAACGCGGTATGGGTGATCTGGTTCCCAACGACCATAGAAAATGAAAATTTAACCGTTTGATACAAAAACGGCCCGGAAGGTGACCCGGGCCGTCTTGCCTGTGCATAAAATGCGTTACGCGGCCTTTGGTGCCTCTTTCGCGCCGGTCATAAACGCCACCGCGTCGGACATCGTATAATCCTTGGGGTCGATCACACACAGACGCTTGCCCAGTCGGTGCACATGGATGCGGTCGGCCACTTCGAACACATGGGGCATGTTGTGGCTGATCAGGATGATCGGAATGCCACGCGATTTCACATCTTGGATCAGTTCCAAAACCTTGCGACTCTCCTTCACCCCCAAAGCTGCAGTGGGTTCATCAAGGATGATGACCTTGGACCCGAACGCAGCAGCGCGGGCCACAGCCACCCCCTGACGCTGACCACCCGACAGGGTTTCCACCGCTTGGTTGATGTTCTGGATCGTCATCAGCCCGAGTTCCGACAGCTTGTCGCGCGCCATCTTTTCCATCGCCGGACGGTCCAACTGCCGCAGCCACTTGCCGCGCCAACCGGGTTTGCGGATCTCGCGACCCATGAACATGTTGTCGGCAATCGACAAGGCGGGCGACATGGCAAGCGTCTGATACACGGTCTCGATACCCGCCTCGCGCGCCTCGATCGGAGAGGCAAAACGCACCTCCTTACCTTCAAGCGTGACCGTGCCTTCATCGGGAATGACCGCGCCGGACACAGCTTTGATCAAAGAACTTTTGCCAGCGCCGTTGTCGCCAATGACAGCCAAGATTTCGCCCGGCATAAGGTCAAAATCGCAGCGGTCCAACGCGGTTACGCGACCATAGCGTTTGACGAGCCCGCGTCCTTTCAAAATCGGTTCCATTATGCTGCCACCTTTCTGATCCACTGATCCACCGCCACAGCGGCGATGATAAGCGCGCCGATCAACAGGAAGGTCCATTGCGCATCAGCTCCTGCCAGACGCAGGCCGAGCGTGAACACCCCCACAATCAAGGCACCAAAGAACGTGCCAAGGATCGACCCGCGCCCCCCGAACAATGAAATGCCACCGATCACAACAGCGGTGATGCTTTCGATGTTGAGCAACTGCCCCGAGGTCGGCGAAACCGATCCGATGCGTCCGATCAAAGCCCAGCCTGCAAAGGCGCAGATCAGACCAGCAAGAGCGTAGACGGAAATCAGCGTCCGCGAAACATTGACCCCGGACAGTTCGGCGGCCTCGGCATCATCGCCGACTGCATAGACATGCCTCCCCCACGCCGTGTGCTTGAGCACATAGGCCAAGACCAGAACCAACAGCACCATGAACACGACGCCAAAGGTAAAGACGGCGCCGCCAATGTTGAACTTGTTGCCCATGAATTGCAAAAGCGGCGCTTGTTCGGCGATGTCCTGAGACCGGATCGTCTCGTTCTGCGAATACAGGAAGTTCGCGGCCAGAACGATCTGCCACATGCCCAAGGTGACGATGAAGGGCGGCAGTTTCATCCGTGCGATCAGCCAGCCGTTCAATGCGCCAATTGCCGTTCCGAACGCCAAACCGCAGGCCACTGCGATTGCCGGTGGAATTCCATAGCGGAAGGTGAACTGGCCCATCACAACAGACGAGATCACCGCAATTGCGCCAACACTCAGGTCGATGCCGGCTGTCAGGATAACCAGCGATTGCGCGGCAGCGACGATGCCAACGATCTGCACCTGTTGCAGGATCAATGTCAGCGCGAAGGGTGAAAAGAACTTTGACCCGAGCGCGACACCGAAGATTGCGATCGCGGCAAGCAAAACGATCAACGGCACAAGGGCCGGCGTCGTGTGCAAAGCATGATGAAAGCGGGCGATCAGGCTTTTGTCGCGTCCTCCAAAGGATGCGACTTCGGCGTTCGCCTTTCCGACAACCGATTCATAATTGTCTGATGATGGCATTGAGTCCTCCCTCACGAAGAAACGGATCGATCTTGCGAAAAGGGCGGGTCGATCCCCGCCCTTTTCAAGACTGTTCAGTCAGATGTGAGTCGGATCAACCCCAGCAGAGGTTAGTGCCTTCAGCGGTGTCGATGGAGTCAACACCATCAACCGGCTTGTCGGTGACCAGAGCCACACCGGTGTCAAAGAAGTCTTTGCCATCGGTTGCCGACGGCTTTGTGCCATCTGCAGCCCATGCGGCAATCGCTTCGATGCCTTTGGATGCCATCAGCAGCGGATACTGCTGCGATGTTGCGCCGATGACGCCGTCCTTGACGTTTTGAACGCCGGGGCAGCCGCCATCGACGGACACGATCAGTACGTCGTTTTCACGACCGATGGCTTTCAGCGCTTCATAGGCACCGGCAGCGGCGGGTTCGTTGATGGTGTGCACGACGTTAATGGTCGGGTCCTTCGCGAGCAGGTTTTCCATCGCGCGACGACCGCCTTCTTCGTTGCCGTCGGTCACGTCAGAGCCAACAAGGCGCGAATCGGTTTCGTCGCCGATCACGTTCGGGTCGGCCAGATCGACGCCAAAGCCTTGCAGGAAGCCCTGGTTGCGCAGAACGTCGACGGTCGGCTGGCTGACGTTGAGGTCGAGCGTTGCGATACGTGCGTTAGCGGCGTCGTCACCCAGAGCGGCGGCGGCCCATTTGCCGATCAGTTCACCAGCGAGGAAGTTGTCGGTGGCAAAGGTCATGTCGGCGGAATCGATCGGATCGAGCGGCGTGTCGAGCGCAATCACGAGGATGCCGGCTTCACGTGCCTGCTGTACCGCAGGAACGATGGACGACGTGTCGGATGCCGTGAGCAGGATACCTTTAGCACCGCTTGCGATGCAGGTCTCGATCGCCGCAACCTGGGCTTCGTGGTCTCCGTCAATCTTGCCCGCGTAGCTGTTGAGCGTCACGCCCAGCTCCGCAGCTTTGGCTTCGGCACCTTCGCGCATCTTTACGAAGAACGGGTTGGTGTCCGTCTTGGTGATCAGGCACGCGCTGACGCCGTGGCCTGCAGCAAAGGCAGCACCAGACATGGACGCAAGGGCAACAGCCGAGCTCAGCAGTAGTTTTTTCATGGTTTCCTCCCAGAAATCTTCAACGTTCAATCATACGGGCTGTCTTCAGACCGCTTCCCCCTGCCTGCGATCTGCGCTGCAGGTTGAAAGCGAAAAGGCCAGATTCCAAACCGCCTGTCAATAAATAAATAAACTTTATTTATTAAATATCCTTTGTCATCATTGCGCGGAAACTTCGTTAGGCTAAGGTCCGCGACATGGACGGTGGAAAGATCAGAGGGGCAAGCGGGGGCGTCAACCAAAGCGGTGTGCGCAATCATAATGAACGCTTGCTGCTTTCGATGTTGCAGCGCCGTGGCGGGATGGCGGGGATCGACCTTGCCCGCCTGACTGGTCTGTCACCTCAGACGGTGTCGGTCATATTCCGCAAATTGGAACAGGACGGCTTCCTGCGGCGTGGCGATCCGGTGCGCGGCAAGGTTGGCAAACCGTCCATTCCGATGGAACTGTCGCCCGAAGGTGTTCTGTCGCTTGGCCTGAAGATCGGGCGTCGCAGCGCCGATCTGCTCTTGCTCGACTTCACCGGAAATGTCCGCGCCCAAGTCAGTACGGCCTTTACCTACCCCCTGCCCGACGAGGTGTTCGCTTTTCTCGAGTCTGGCATGGCCACATTGCTGGCCGATCTCGACACCGAGGAACTGGAACGGGTCTGCGGGATCGGGATCGCGGCGCCGTTCGAGCTTTGGAAATGGAACGACCTGATCGGGGCGCCATCGCAGAGGTTCAAGTCATGGAAGGATCTCGACTTTGCCGGGCAGGTCGCCCAGTTCAGCGATCTTCCAGTGTTCGTGGTCAATGACGCAACCGCCGCATGCCGGGCCGAGCATCTTTACGGGCGCACACATGACTTCCGCGACTATGCGTATTTCTTCATTGGCTCATTCGTAGGCGGCGGCGTCGTCGTCAATGACACGGTGTTCGAGGGCAATCAGGGCAACGCCGGCGCGCTTGGGTCGCTGCGCAGCACCGGCCCTTTGGGCGAAAGCCAGCAATTGATCGACGTGGCCTCGATCCACCTGCTGGAAGAACGCTTGATACAGGCTGGTATCGATCCCCGTATCCTATGGCATCAACCTCAGGATTGGAGCGACCTAAGCCGCTATGTAGACCCTTGGATCGGGGAAACCGCGCAGGAATTGGCCAAAGCCTCTTTGTCTGTGTGTGCAGTGATCGACTTTGAAGCGGTGCTGATCGACGGGGCCTTTCCTGCCGCCGTTAGGACCGAACTGGTGGAACGGGTGCGCCGCTATCTGGTCAATCAGGACACCCGTGGCCTGATCGCACCGCAGATCGAACCCGGCAGCGTCGGCGGCAATGCCCGTGCCATCGGCGCAGCCAGCAGCCCGATCTTCACGCAGTTCCTGCTGAACACCAACGCGGGATTGGCGGCTTTTTGACCGTTTGGTCAAAAAATCCCTTTGTTGCTCATCGCGTCAGGGAGTTCTGACGGTGGGTCCAGATCAAACGCATCGTGCAGGCACGACATGACCGCCTCCGGGGTTTGCAAAACCTCAACCTCAAGCGCCCTGCCCTTTGCGAATTTGCGAAACGTCGCCCCATCCAACACCAGCCGCGAGTCAGCAGTTTGTCGGGTCACAACCAAAGTGCGTGTGAAGAGCGATCCCGGCAAGGTCGCGGCAAGCCAGTTGCCCGCCTGCACATCCGACATCGTCGTCACTTCATCGGTGAAAGCATAAAGATCTCGCCAGTCGCCTTCGGAAACTTGCCGTGACAACACCGTACCTAAACCAGTGCGTATTTGTGTCCGCAGATCCAGTGTCTCTGACCCAAGCAAGAAGGGTCCGGTCGGCCCCGGCCCACCGAAGCCCACATCGACAAGGTAATCGGCCCGGTCCAGCCGAACGAGGCACAGGCAATGGCTGCGCGGCCCCGGCACATCGCGCTGCCACATGACGCGCGCCATGCGCAGGCGGGCGTCAAAGCCCAAAACACGCAGACCAGCGCACAGGAGCGGGCTCAGTTCAACGCAATACCCGCCGCGCCGCTGGTGAAGGATCTTGTTCGACAGCGCCTCAACGCCGATATCCGGCACGCCACCGCAAAAAACGGTCAGGTTCTCGAACGGAATGCGGTCCAGATGCGCACGGATGATCCTGGTCAAGCTGTCCAGCGACACAGGCAGGTCGCCGGCAAGCCCAAGACGAGCCAGCCACGCATCCACCATGTCTTGTGACGCTGCTCCAACCAACGCGCCTTAACCTTCTGCCGGAGGGGTTCCGTGGGTGTGGAAGGTCTCGATCGTCTTGAGCCCCCAAGCCTGCCCTCGCTTGCGTTCCGTTTCGGTCCAGGTGACGGTTTCCCAATCCGGTTGCAGGATCAGCCGCGCGCCCGCATTTGCCAGTTCCACCCGGTTGCCCGCCGGTTCCCAGACGTAAAGGAAGAACGTTCCCTGAATGCCGTGCTTGTGCGGGCCGGTTTCAATATGGACCCCGTTCTCCAGAAAGATGTCGGCGGCGCGCAGGATGTCTTCACGCTGATCGGTAGCGTAGGTGACATGGTGTAGACGGTTCTGGCCGCGCCCGTGTTCCTCGGTGCAGGCCAAATCGTAGGTCTTGTTGTTGATCGTGAACCAGCAGCCGCCCAGCCGCCCGTTGTCCAAACGGATCTGTTCGGTCACGCGGCTGCCCAGACAGGTCTGCATGAAGTCGCGGAACTGGGCCACGTCTTCAGCAAGAAGGTTCAGGTGATCAAGCCTCCGTGGCGAAACACCCTGCGCGTGAAAGCGGCTCGACATGTTCTTCAACGCCGGTTTGTCATCTTCGGGAGGGTCGTATTTCACCGTGTCCCAGTACAGCTCAAACACATGGCCGAACGGGTCTTCGAACCGATAGGCACGCCCATGCCCCAAGTCGCCGTCAACCCAGCCGTGGCTGGTATATCCCGATGCCTCAATCACGGCCACACGCCGTTCCAGCGCGGCCTCGGACGAAACGCGATACCCAATATGAGCCACCCCGGTTGTGTCGGATTTCGTCAGTTTGAGTGTGTGGAATTCGTAGTCGTCCCACGCCCGCAGATAGGCGCTGTCGCCCTCAAGTGCAGACAGTTTCAAACCATAGACTCGCGTGAAGAAATCAAGGCTCTCGTCGAACTTGTTAGTTAAGACCTCCACATGGCCGAGATGGGCAACGTCAAAGCAGGGTTCGGTCATAGGCGCCTCAATTGAACATGGTATTTGGCAGGAAAAGCGAAATTTGAGGGAACGCCACGAGGATCGCGAGCGTCACCAGCATCATGACCCAGAACGGAATGACTCCGACAAAGATCCGCCCCAGAGACACGCCGGGGGCCACCGACTTTACAATGAACACGTTGAGTCCCACAGGCGGCGAGATCAGTCCCATTTCCAGCGACAGCACCACAAGAACCCCGAACCAGATCGGGTCGATGCCCAATTCAAGCACGATGGGAAAGAAGATCGGCAACGTCAGCACCAGCATCGCAAATCCTTCGAGAAAGCACCCCAAAACAATGTATATGCCAAGGATCAGAAGCAGGCTTCCCATCGGCCCCAAATCAAGCGCCGCAAAAGCCTGGGCCACCAAATCGGTCATATGACTGAGCGCGAGAAACGGATTGATCATATGTGCCGCAATCAGGATCAGCATGACGGTCGCCGTGGTGACAACACTGTCTTTGGAGGCGGCCCAGAGCATGGGTAGCGTCATAGTGCGGGCGACGAGCCCAATCAGGATCACAGCCCCTGCCCCCACGGCTGCAGCCTCGACCGGCGAAAAGAACCCACCGTACATGCCGCCGATGGTGATGAAGATCACCAGAACGATGGGGCCTGCCCGACTGACCGCGCGGAGTTTTTCGGACAGGGCCGTCTTTGGCCCCGCTGGTCCTAATTCGGGGCGGATCATGCAAAGCACGGTCACCACGAGCACGAACATGCTCAGCAAAAGAAGGCCGGGCAGCACTCCGGCAAGAAACAGGCGACCAATGGATTGTTCAGTCAGTATGGCGTAGATGACAAAGCCGGTTGAGGGTGGGATCAGAATGCCCAGCGTGCCGCCTGCTGCGACCACTCCGGTGGACAGGCGGTCGTCGTATTTGAATCGGTCCATTTCCGACAGCGCGACCTTGCCCATGGTCAAGGCAGACGCGACCGACGATCCCGATAGAGCCGCGAAGCCACCACAGCCAATCACCGTGGCCGAAGCCAGACCACCCCGGATCGACCCGATCACGGCATGGGCAGCGTCGAACAATTGGCGGCTCATGCCGGTTTGCGACGCGACATTGCCCATCAGGATGAACAGCGGGATCACCACGAGTTCAGGCGAGGACGCGAGGGTAAACGCCTCGGATGCCAATAGCGAGGTGGCCGCATTGAGCCCATTCAGCGCCCAGATGCCGATAAACCCGATCACGAACATGGCGAAGGCAACCGGCACCCGCAGTGCAAGCAGCGCAAACAGGGCAAGCATTCCCACAACACCAGTGGCAGATGCGCTCATGGTCGCCTCTCTTTCCGGACGTCACGGCCTGTGATCGACAGCTCAAGCGCGCGCAGGGCTAGACCCACAGCTGCGAGGCACAGAAACCCGATGGAGACCCATTGGAACCACGCCTTGGGCAGATAAAGAAGATTGGTCGACAGGTTGAGCATCACTGACAGTTTCGCACTGTCCCATGTCGCCCAAGCCAGCGCGGCAAAGATCACTGCGCCCATGGCAGCAACCGAGATGTCGATCAGACGGTTCATCCCGTCCGGAAAATACCGTTCGAACAGATCGACCGATATGTGTCCACCCAAGCGGTCACACAACGCCATCGGCGCAAAAACGAGGATCACTGTCGCCATCGTCGTGATGTCCTGTCCGCCGTAGAGAGGCTTGCCAAAGGCGCGCCCGACTACGTCGATCAACACAACAATCACGATGAGCAAAAGCGCAGTCGATCCAATAGCGGCGGACAGGCCGATCAGCCTGTCCGCAAGGGTGCGTATCCGCTCCAACACTTAGTTCTGCATCGCAGCCAAAGCTGCATCGCCGCCGACGCTGGCGACGTATTCGGCCACAACACCCGAGACAGCGTCGGTGAAGGCCTGTGCCTCTTCTGCGGTCAGATCGACAAAAGTGTTCTTGCCGTCCTGACGCGCACGGGCCACGCCTTCTTCGCCGGTGACGTTCCATGCTGCTTCGGCGTTATTACCAAGCGCACAGCCGCTGGCCGCGTCGAACGCCGCTTTGGCGTCATCGGACAGGCCGTTATAGGCGTTCTGCCCCATCACCGCAAAGAACGCGAGGCGGCCCAGAGGTGCGCCGATGGTGAACGCATCCGCCACTTCATCGAGTTTGAAGTCGTTGAGCGTGGATGATCCCGTGAACACGCCATCGATCAGACCGGTCTGCAACGAGTTGTAGACCTGGTTGATCGGCATCTGCACCGGGGTTGCGCCCAAGGCTTCTGCGACCTTGCCTGCGGTTGCACCGGCAACACGGATCTTGAGGCCTGCGAGATCAGAAGGTGTGCGGACAGCCTTGTCCTTCATGATCATGATGTTCGGCTCGGACGTCCAAAGCGCCACAGGCACGGTACCGGGGAATTCGCCCGAGATCTCGTCCATTGCATCACAAAGGGCATCCGCACCGGACTTGCCGTCCGGCACAACGCCCGGCAGTTCGACGATCATGGTCTTTTCGAATTGTTGCGAGGTGTAGCCCGGCAGACCCCATGTGATGTCGGCGACGCCCTGAACCGCGCGCACATATTGCTCAACAGGGCCCGCGCCCAGCTCACCTCCGTGATAGCCGCGCACAGTAAGACCGCCGCCTGTCGCCGCAGAGAGATCGGCATTAAGCTTTTCGATCACGCTGGCGTTGACCGTGTGGAACGGCGGCGTGAAATTAGCGAATTTCAGTTCTTGAGCGGACAGAGGTGCAGCAGCAGCCACAGCCAGAGCAGCCCCGATAAACGTTGTTCTCAGTGTCATGTCTTCCTCCCATGAAGGGTCTGATAGGTCTCAGACCGCGTGTGACGGGCAGCGCTCCTTCTGCGTGAGCACTGCCCGAATGGCGTGCCGATCAGACCGCTTTGGTCCGCCAGCTGTTTTCAGCATAGCTCGAACGGGCCTCGTTCGAATAAGGTGTCTGCGACACGCGAACTCGGATTTCGGCCTGCTTGTGCTGTTCGGCGGATGTTTTCGCCGTATCGTCGGATTCACCCCAACGCAGTGTCAGAACGTCGCCCACCTCAACGCTTTGATCGACCACACCCAGCGACAGCACACAGCGTTCATTGTAGCTATAGCCGTTGAACATGCTCATCCCGACCATCTTGTCGCCATGCATGACCATATCCGCTGAAGAGGACGCGTAGTTTGGCTGCGGGAAGTCGATCCATTTATAGGGGATGCCATCCTCAAAAGCCGATGCGATGACCTTGAGCACATCTTCCTTATTCCATTCAAAGGTGACTTTCTTCCGGTTGGTCTTGCTATCTTTCATCTTGAGGAGCGCGTCCTTGCCGATGAAGTCGTCTTTTTTCCAGCCGATATAGAAGTCATAGCCCAGTTCCAACGGGTTGACGTAGTAGTCTTCGATGTTGTCGCTGACAAAGCTGCCGCCGATGGCGCCGGCTGCTTCGTACATGTCGGTGCCCAGCCAGTCGCGGTAGTCGGCCATCATGCCGTCACCGGTGTAGATCCCCGGCAGCGGCGACGGAATCCAACCGGATTCCAATGTGTTGGTCGAATAGGCGCGGCTGCCACATTGCACCAAATCAACACCCGCATCTTTCGCGGCCTGAAGGATGGTCGAGTGGATGTAGTGCTTGTCCTCATACGGACCCCAGACTTCGAGACCCGGCGCACCGGACATTCCGTGACGCAGCGCCTGTACCTTTTTAGAGCCGATATTGATCCAGTCGACGTGGAAGAATTTTATGTCTGGGATCGGGCCGCCATTCATCTTTTCAAAGATCTTCGGCGCGTCAGGCCCCTGAATCTGATAGCGGTAATGGGTGCGAAGAACGCGCTCACCTTCGGGGCGCGATGTAGAGCGCGGGTCGTGCTTGATCCGCACATTCCACTTACCCCAAGCCGCCGCAAACATCAGCCAGTTGGATGTTGGTGCGCGACCGACGAGGATAAATTTATCCTCACGCTCGCGGAAGATGATGTGATCGCCAATCACATGGCCATTCGGCGTCACGGGCACATAGTGCTTGGCGCGGTTCAGGTTAAAATTTCCGAACGCGTTGATACTGTGATAGGCGAGAAATTCTTCGGCCTGTGGGCCTTCGACGATCAGCTCGTCCATGTGGTGTGACTGATCGAACAGAACAGCCGTTTTGCGCCAAGCTTCCTGTTCGACGCGCCAGTTGCGGAATTCCGGAGTTACGACTGGGTAAACATACATCCCAATCTGGGAATTCCGAAGCATTTCAACGGGATTCCCCCATTCCTTCATCTTGTCAGACAAGCTGGGCATAGACGTGATCTCCTCCTGAGGATCTTATTCTGCGGATAGTAGAGACAGGCCGGGCACGCGCGTTGCGACCCCCGGTCCGGCGTTGGCAAGGTAGTCAAGATTGCGCCGAGCAAGACGGGCGTGTTCGCGCGCCAGATATTCCGCTCGAGCGCCTTCACGGGCGCGGATCGCCTCAACGATGGCCCGGTGTTGATGCTGTGCGCGCAACAGCGACGCGTTGAAATCAGGGATCAACTCCTGTTCGCGCAGGAAGGCGCTTGGCGACGCCAACGGCAAGCGGCTCACCCGGTCCGCTTCGCGCTGCATAAGCTGACTGCCAGACAAGTGTGCCAAGAGCCTATGAAAGCTGGCGTTTTCAACGATGTAGGCGTCAAAATCGATATGGTCGGGATGTTTGAGAGCGATGTCGATCCGGTCCAAAACGCGCTCAACCTCGGCCAGCGCTACGGGATCTGCTCCCCGCTCTGCCGCGAGCCGCACCGCAGTGCCTTCGATCACCCCGCGCAATTCGATCGCATCGTTGATGTCATCCAGCGTAAAGCGTGCCACCCGACAGCCACCAGTCTCGATCCGCTCAAGCAGACCCTCGGCCACCAAATGGTCCATCGCCTGCCGCAGCGGCGTGCGCGACAGACCCAGCCTCTCGGACAGAGCGACCTCAGGCAAACGGGCGCTGCCAGAGAATTCGCCACTCATCACGAGCGAACGAAGACCAAGCAGCGCCTTGTCGAACTGTGTCTTGCGATCAGACATGCACCCCCCTCAGAGCGCCCGCTACTCTCCCCTGCGGCGCTCTGGTAGATGTGGTAGATTGTATACAGAAACCTGTCAATCAGGGATTTTGCCATCATCTAAGGAAGTTTTTTACATTTTCTGTATACATTAATTCATCATGGCCAATCGAATGGCCGCCCAGGATCAGAGACGCCCTGCTCTAATCCCTTTAGAAACGCCACACGATATGCACCCGGCGGCTGGGCTGCGTGACGCACAAAAAACCGGCTGAACTGTGCTGCCGATCCAAAACCCAGCGCGCTTGCAATCTCGTTCACGGATTGCCCTGAAGTTTCCAGCAGCAGCCGCGCTTCGATCATCACACGCCGATCGATGATGTCCTTGGGCCCAAGCCCTCGCACGCGCTGGCAGATGTCGCCCAGCCGGTCGCGGGTCACACCCAGGGTCTCGGCATAAAGCGATACTGTCCAGCGATCACGGAAATGCCGTTCAACCAATGTACTGAACCGGGTAAAGGCGCGGTGTGATGGGCTGCCCCCCTGTGGACCATCAGAATAACTTGGCGCGGCGCGTAGAAGTTCGATCAGAATCACCCGTAGATAGGCCTCGACCACCACGTGAGCCGCTACAGCATCTTCCTCCAGTTCGCGGCGGATCCCAGCAAAAGCAGTACGCAAGGCAGAGCCCTGTTCCGATCCGTGGTGCAGCGGCACCGTCAAGTTGTGATCGGCCACATCACGCAAATCACGAGCTTCGGGCAAGTGGCCGATCGTGTTGCCCAAGGCACTGGCACTAAGCAGCACATAGGTGCCAACCGCACCCGCATCGAACCGCAGACGAGAGGTTTCGTGCCACCGACGCCATGCCAGAACCGGCGCGTCGATGCGCACGTCTTCCTCGGCTAGAACAGCACCGCCTTCCTCAAGCAAAACGGCGCACCATGACGGGCCTCGAAGGCTTTCTGCCAAACCGACAATGCGGCTGCGCAGGCCCCCTGTCAGAGCCCCTGCCCGGACGGTTGCGGAGCCGTGGAAACGAAAGTTTGGCATCAACAATCCCACAGAATGATAACTTATTGCCGCAGAGTATCATTTACTCGGGGTACTTCCGAACGATTTTATATCTCAGCCGGAGGGAGACGGCTGCGTTCAGTGAGCCTGGGGAGGAGCATCTGTACGAAACCCGCTTAATAATTGCAGGGCGACGCATCGCGCCTGATCCGCTTGTTGCGTTTGAAAGACGCGATCCGGTGTCAGATGCCGTTGTGACCCGTGCCGCCGCCGGACGTGCAGCCGAGGCGCGCGCCGCAGCTGTAGCTGCGGCCAGTGCCTTTGCCGATTGGGCCGCAACTCCGGTTCGTGACCGCATCGGGCTATTGCGAAATGCCGCCGACGCGCTTGAGACGCATGCCGCCGAGGTGGTCGAGATCGCCTGTGCTGAGGTGGGATCATCCCCCGATTGGGTGCGCTTCAACGTCGAATTGGCTGCGGCAATGCTGCGCCAGACATCTGATCTGGCTGACTTTCTCGACAACACGGAAAGCCCGGTGGAAGGGCACATCCTGTGCCGTAGACCGGCGGGTGTTGTTCTGGGCATTGCCCCTTGGAACGCGGCGGTCACTCTGGCCACCCGCGCCGTCGCTGCGCCCTTGGCGTGTGGCAACACCGTTGTGCTAAAGGGCTCGGAACTCTGCCCCAAGACACATGAGTGGGTCGCCGACACGATCTGCAATGCAGGTTTGCCGGATGGCGTGCTGAATTACATCACGAATGCGCCTGATCATGCCGAAGAAGTTGTGGATGCGTTGATCGCCCACCCGGCTGTTCGGCGTGTGAATTTCACCGGATCGACCCGCGTCGGTCGCGAGATTGCGGTGAGCGCAGCCAAGCATTTAAAGCCCTGCCTGCTGGAACTGTCGGGCAAGGGAACAGCGGTTGTTCTGGCGGATGCGGATATCGACCTTGCCGCCCGCGCTATCGCGCATGGCAGTTTCTTCAACCAAGGCCAAATCTGCATGTCAACGGAACGGGTGATCGCCGACACATTGGTGGCGGATGCTTTGGTTGCCCGGTTGGCACAAGAGGCCGAGGCGCTGCGATTTGCGCCCGGACAGGCAAGTCCGCTTGGTGCGCTGATCAGCCCTGCAGCGGCGGTGCGGGTGCGGGCGATGATTGACGATGCAGTGTCCAAGGGCGCGGTTCTGGTCACCGGGGGCGAGCTGTCGGGAGGCGGGTTGCAGCCTGCAGTGCTGGACCGGGTCGCACCCGGCATGATGCTTTATGACGAAGAGGCGTTCGGCCCCGTGACTGGCGTCATCCGCGTGGCCGATGCGGAAGAGGCGCTGGCCATTGCCAACGACACGGATTTCGGCCTCGTCGCCTCGGTCTTCAGCCGGAACACGGACGCCGCAAAAGACATGCTCTACCAGATCGAAACAGGGATCGGTCACGTCAATGGATCGACGGTCTATGACGACCCCCGCCTACCCTTCGGCGGCGTCAAGGCGTCGGGCTATGGGCGCTTCGGCGGACGCGATGCGGTGGTCGAATTCACCGAATGCCAATGGATCGCCATTCACGACCAGCCCTCGCCCGAGGGCAAGACCAATAATCAATAAGGGAGGACGACACATGAAACGAAGAAACCTATTCGGATTGGCCGCGGCCCTGACCGTTGCCACGGCATTGACCGGCCCGTTGGCCGCGCAGGAAATGTTGAAGATCGGCGCAGTTGGTCCAAAGACTGGTCCGCTTGCGGGCGGCGGCGCAGTTACGTTCTGGCCGAACGTACAGCTTTGGGCGCATGACGTGAACGAAGCAGGCGGTATCGACGTTGGCGGCACCAAAATGATGGTTGAAGTCATCGAATACGATGATCAAACCAACCCCGGCGAAACGATCAAGGCGGTGCAGCGGCTGGCGACACAGGATGAAGCAGATTTCATTCTTGCGCCCTATGGGACCGGTTTGAACATCGCGGCGGCACCGATCTTTGAACGCTACGGCTACCCGATGGTCACGCACACAGCGATTTCCGACCAGATCGAAGACCTGTCGGGTAAGTTTCCAAACATGTACTTCCTGCTGGGAGGAGCAACTGGCCTTGCGGGTGGCGTGATCGACGTTCTGAGTCAGATGCGCGATGCGGGCGAGATTGGCAGTTCGGTCGCAATGGTCAACGTGGCCGACGCGTTCGGCATCGAACTGGCCGAAGCAGCACGTCCGCAGTTCGAGGCCGCCGGGTTCGAGATCGTCTACGACTCGTCCTACCCGTTAGGCACACAGGACTTGTCCCCTGTTATCAACGGTGCGCGGGATTCAAACCCAGATGCATTTGTCGCGTGGTCCTATCCGCCAGACACGTTCGGCCTCACCGAACAGGCCCAGATCGCGGGCTTGTCGCCCAAGGCGTTCTACACAGCCGTGGCCACCGCGTTCCCGTCCTACGGTGCACGGTTCGGTGCCGCCGCTGAAGGCGTCTTGGGCGCAGGCGGTGTGTTCGCAGATGGCGACGCGTTCAAGGATTACGCAGCCCGCCACGAGGCTGTGACAGGCGCCAAGCCTGACTTCTGGGCCTCGGCACCAGCCTATGCGTCGTTCCAAATCCTGCAACAGGCCATCGAAGGCGCTGGCACCACCGACAAGGCGGCTGTTGCGGAATATATCGCCAACAACGATTTCGACACGATCATCGGCCCGATCACATGGGACGAGAACAACTCGAATGCCAAGTACTGGACCGTGGGTCAGTGGCAGGGCGGCGTCTTCAAGGGCGTGGCCTCCACCGGGCGTGACGGCGCTGTCGCGGCAATGCCCAAGACCGGCTGGGAATAATCCCGCGTTGGCCCCGGCAGATCCGGGGCCATCCACACCAAATCCGGAGACCACATGGACATTCTGATCACAGGGCTTTTGCTGGGCGGCACCTACGCGCTGATCGCGATGGGGCTGAACCTGCAATACGGCGTGGCAAGGATCATGAACCTCGCCAATGGGGAATTCCTTGTGGCGGGCGGCTTTGCGGCCTTCTGGTTCTATACGGCGGGACAGGTCAGCCCGCTTTTGACGATCTTCATAGTGGCGCCTCTGGCGTTTGGGCTGAACTGGCTGATTTATGTGGTGATGCTGCGCCCACTGGTCAAACGCGCCAAGTCGCATGGCCAGCTTGAGGTTGACGCGATCCTGACCACGTTCGGACTGGCTTTCGTGTCCGTCGGTATCATGCTCGCGCTCTTTGGCGG
This sequence comes from uncultured Marivita sp., assembly GCA_947503115.1. GTDB lineage: Bacteria > Pseudomonadota > Alphaproteobacteria > Rhodobacterales > Rhodobacteraceae > Marivita. Next base: position 19,965 of record CANNCS010000005.1, on the reverse strand, counting down.
TGACTACTTTTCCTATTCCTACCTCGCCCGTCCAATCACCCTGATCGGCGACACCTACGCGCTGAACCGCGTGACGGCGGCGGTTGCGGCGGTGATCATCTGCGGCGGACTATGGCTTTGGCTGAACCACACCCGGGCGGGCATGTCGATCCGGGCGATTGCGGTTGATCCCAAAAGCGCGCGGTTGGTTGGCATTGATGTGCCGAAGCTTTCCGCACTGGCGTTTGCGCTTGGCGGTGCCGTGACGGCCATGGGCGGCGCGTTGATTTCGACCTTTCTCACTCTGGACGCATCAACCGGCGTGATGTTCACGCTCAAGGCCCTGGTGATCGTGATCATGGGAGGCGTGGGCGATGTGCGCGGCACCATCGTGGCCGCACTCTTGCTGGGTATCTTGGAGACCTTCGTGGCCACATTGATCGACCCCGGCCTGACACTCGCTGCGGCGTATCTGCTCTTTGTTCTGATCCTACTCTTCCGACCACAGGGCCTGTTCGGGAGGCGCACGACATGAGCCTGGCCAAACGCGACTGGCAATCCATCACGCTTTCGGCGGTTTTGCTGGCGGTCGCCGCCTGCCTGCCGTTGACCGGTGACGCCTATATGCTGTCCATCGGCATCACCATCGCGATGTATGCGGTGCTGGCGACAAGCTGGGCACTTTTCTCAGGCCCAACGCATTTTATCTCACTCGCAACGGCCGCATTCTTTGGCCTTGGCACATACACCACCGCCATCGGGATCGAGAACGGGCTGAACTACTGGGTGACGCTGCCAATAGCTGCGATCCTTGGCGCGGTTCTCGCAGCTTTGGTAGGCCTCGCAACGCTACGACTGTCGGGTGTCTATTTCGTGATTTTCACTTTGGGACTCGCCGAGCTGGTGCGTCAGGTTGTGACATGGGGTCAGAACGTATCGGGGCAGAAGGGGTTATACGTCCTAACCGATATCACCGAAGTGCACATCTACTTGCAACTGTTGGTGCTGGGCGGGATCGTCTACCTGACCGGCTGGGCCATCGGGCGGTCGCGGCTTGGGTTCGCGCTACGCATCATCGGTGATGACGAAGAGGTCGCGCGCCATTCCGGGATCAATACATCGCGGGCCAAGATCCTGCTGTTCATGGTATCGGGCGCGACGGCGGCGGTGGTCGGGTCGATGCTGGCACCCCGGTATATCTACATCGAACCCGCGCTGGCCTTCACGCCAATGCTGTCCTTTCTCGTGGTTATCATGGCGCTCTTGGGCGGCACGGGTCGGCTTTGGGGACCACTCGTGGGCGTAATCCCCTTCACCCTTCTGTGGGAGGCGATTTCCGCTAGTTTCCCGAACCAAACAACGCTGCTTCTGGGTCTGAGCTTCCTCGTCATCGTCTACCTGCTGCCGCGTGGCTTTGTGGGCCTGATCGAAAGCGGCAAACGCAAGATGCGGGAACGGGAGGCGTTTGCATGACCACTGGTCCCACAGTTCTATCCCTGCGCGGGGCCACCAAACGGTTTGGCGGGCTGGTTGCTGTCAACGACATGGATTTCGACGTGACCGAACACGAGGTGCTAGGCCTGATCGGCCCCAACGGGTCAGGCAAGTCCACGACGCTGAACCTCATTTCCGGCGCATTGAAGCCAACCGAAGGCACGATTTCCCTGCGCGGCACGCCGATTTCGCACCTTTCTGCGGCGGACATCGCCCGGCGTGGCATTGCCCGCACGTTCCAGTTGGTCCGACTTTTGCCGTCGATGACCGTACTCGAAAACGTCCGTGCCGGCGCTGTGTTCGGCCATCGCCGTCGCTGGGGGGCCGAGGCGGATGCCCATGCGCTACGGATGCTCGCGCTTGTGGGGCTGGACCGTCGTGCCAATGCCCATGTTGGGGAACTGACCTATATCGACACCAAACGCGTCGAGCTGGCTCGCGTGCTGGCGTCTGAACCCAAGGTACTGCTGCTGGACGAATGGCTGGCGGGTCTGAACCCGACCGAGCTTGAGGAAGGCATCACGCTGATCAAGCGCCTGCGCGACGAGGGGCGCACGATCATTCTGGTCGAGCATGTGATGGACGCGATCCGGTCGCTTTGTGATCGCTGTGTGGTCATGTCGACGGGGCTAAAGATCGCCGAGGGGACGCCCGAAGAGGTGCTGTCCGACCCCGAAGTGATCCGCGCCTATCTGGGGGATTACGATGCTTGAGGTCCGCAACCTGTCCGTCAGTTATGGCAAGCACCGCGCCTTGGGCGGCGCATCTTTGCGCGTCGGCAAGGGAGAAATCGTTGTCATCCTTGGTGCGAATGGCGCCGGGAAATCGACACTGCTCAAAGCGGTCTGCGGGATCTGCGAAGGGTATGTCGCCGGGGATGTGCAGCTTGAGAACGCGCAGTTGGTCGGGGAAAAGCCGCACAAGATCGTGGAAGCTGGGATCGCCCTCGTACCCGAAGGGCGCGGCGTGTTCGGTGATCTGACGGTCGAGGAAAACCTGACGCTTGGAGCCTATGCCGAACGGGCGCGGGATGAAGCGGCGGGCAACCTGCAACGGGTTCTGTCACTGTTCCCGAAACTGGGCGAACGTCGCAAGCAGACCGTGCGCACCATGTCGGGTGGTGAGCAGCAGATGGTCGCTATCGGTCGCGCGATGATGTCGAACCCGTCGATCCTAGCGCTGGATGAACCATCGTTGGGCTTGTCGCCCTTGCTCTGCAAAGACCTGTTCGAAAGCCTGCGTGTCGTCAAACAGGCTGGGCTGGGCATCTTGCTGGTCGAACAGAATGCCAAGCAAAGCCTGCGCATCGCGGATCGGGGATACCTCTTGGAGAACGGAAACATCGTGCACGAGGATGATGCAGAGCGGCTGGCGAATGACCCGGCGGTTCAGAAAGCCTATCTTGGCGGTAGTGGTGCTGCGACCGGGGCCAGACGCCCTGCCCCGGCGGCCACGCCGACACCCGCCATCCCGCGCCCAGCGACAGGACCAAAACCGAACGAGATCGCAGCGGCAGCGATGAAATCGGTCGGCGCTCCGGCGCGACCTGTTCCGGTGATCAAACCCACTGCACCTGCACCCAAACCAGCACCCGTAGCCAACGGCACTGCCGCAGTTCAAAAACTCGACACGCCCGACATCTCGGATCTGGTGGCCAAAGCCAGTGCTACCGCGTCACGTCGCAACGGAGCAACGCCGCCGCCGCGTGCCCCCACGACACAGCCCGCGCCAACGCAACCCACACGTTCGGCGCAGCCCGCCATCCCGGACTTCGCGTCGTCGTCAGATCGGTTGCGTTCGATGATCGAAGACATCGAAGCCGCGGCACGACGCGCTGAAACCTACAAGCCAAGGAGATAACGCCATGCTCGATACGACCTCCTCTGCTCCAACCATCCGAGGCCTGTATATCGGAGGAAATTGGGTGCCCGCCGCCCGCACTTTTGATGACCTGAACCCGTCGGACAATTCGCTGTACGCCCGCATTCCTGATGGCAGCGCCACCGACATGGACCTTGCCATTTCCGCCGCACAGGCCGCATTCCCGGAATGGTCAGGCAAAACGTTTCAGGAACGCGCCAAGATGCTGCTGCGCATCGCGGATGTTTGGGACAGCCGCAAGGACGGCTTCATCCATGCCGTGATGCACGAGGGCGGCGGATGGTTCGGCAAGGGTGTGTTCGAAGCCGGGTTCGTCGCCGAGATTTTCCGCACCTCAGCTTCTCTCTGCTACCAAGCGACGGGTGAGGTCCTGCCTTCGGCTGATGGTAAGGTGTCGATGGCAACACGCTGGCCCTTGGGCGTTGTCGGTGTCATCTCGCCTTGGAACATGCCTGGCATCCTGACTTCGCGCGGTTATGCGGCGGCACTTGCGGCTGGCAATTGCGTAGTGCTGAAACCGTCCGAAGACACGCCCTATTCCGGCGGACTTTTCCATGCCGAGGTCCTTGAGGAAGCAGGCGTTCCAGCAGGGGTTTTCAACGTCGTCACCTGTTCGCGGGACAGCGTGGGCGAAGTAGGCGATGCGTTGATCGAAGACCCTCGCGTCAAAGGCATCTCATTCACTGGATCAACCGCTGTGGGTCGCCACATCGCAGCCAAATGCGGTGCGCATCTCAAGAAGTGCTGCGTCGAGCTAGGCGGTAAGGACTCGATGATCGTTCTCGAAGATGCCGATCTCGACAAAGCCGCCGAGGCCGCGAATTTCGGCAGTTTCATGCACCAGGGTCAGGTCTGCATGTCTACAGAAAAGTTGCTGATACACGACAGCGTCTACGAGCCGTTCATGCAAAAATTCCTAGCCCGCGCGTCCAAACTCAAGACCGGACATGTGAACGACAAGACCAACGTTATCGGCCCACTTGTGAACACCCGTCAGGCGCATCGTGTCAAAGCCCTGATCGACGATGCCGTCGCCAAAGGCGCGCATTTGGCCTTGGGTGGCAATGCCTGGGAGAACTTTGTCGAACCAACGGTGCTTACCCATGTCGACCGATCCATGGACATCTGGCACGATGAAACCTTTGGTCCCGTAGTCATTGTCGCCCCGTTCCGCACCGAAGACGAAGCGATCGAGATGAACAACGACACCGAATACGGCCTAACCGCCGCTGTCTGGACCGCCAACGAAGGCCGCGCGTTGCGCATGGCGGGGCGGCTTGAGACCGGAATGGTCCATGTCAACGATCAGAACATCAACGACGAACCGCAAGTGCCCTTCGGCGGGGTCAAGGCCTCGGGCGTGGGCCGCTATGGCGGGCGCTGGTCGCTGGATGCGTTTACGGAACTACGGTGGATCACGCTCGAACGCGGCGGTCGCCATTACCCGCCGGTCTTTTGATCAGCATTTAGGGAGGATTACACATGACAGCCCTTGGATGGATCATCCTGCTATTCGTTATCGCCGCCATCGTGATCGCGCTGGCCGCGTGGTTCTATGAACGCGCCACCAACGAAATCAGCCTTGTGCGCACTGGGGTTGGCGGCCGCAAGGTCGTGATCGACGGTGGCACTCTTGCCATTCCGTTCTTTCACGAGATCAGCCGCGTCAACATGCAAACGATCCGAATGGAAGTGATCCGTGCCGGTGACAGCGCACTGATCACAAAGGATCGGATGCGCATCGATGTGGGTGCCGAATTCTATGCTTCGGTTCAGCCCGAAGAGGCATCAATCGTCCGCGCCGCGCAGACCCTTGGCAAACGTACCTTTCAGCCGGATCAGCTCAAGTCGCTGATCGACGGGATGATGGTCGACGCCCTGCGGTCGGTCGCGGCACAAATGACGATGGACGAACTGCACGAGAACCGGTCGGAATTCGTGCTCGAGGTGCACGAGGCGTTGGCCGACACGCTGGTGAAGTACGGATTACAACTCGACAGTGTGTCTCTGACTGCGCTGGATCAAACGCCGTTTTCGTCTTTGGACGAAAACAACGCCTTCAACGCCGTCGGCATGCGCAAGCTGGCCGAGGTGATTGCCAAGTCCAAAAAGGAACGCGCCGAGATCGAGGGCGAAACCGCCGTGGCCGTCCGACGTGCCGAGGTGGAAGCGAACCAGCGGCGTCTTCAGATCGAACTCGAAGAACGCCGCGCTGAGATTGCGCAGACACAGGAAATCGAAACGCTGTTGGCTGCGCAGCTGACCGAGGTTGCCCGCCGCAAGGCCGAAGCCGAACGCGAGGCTGCGCAGGCGCGCATCCGCATGGAACAGGAAATTCAAGCCACCTCGATCCAGCGTGAATTGCAGGTGCGCGAAGCCGAGATCGCCCAACTCCGGGCGCTTGAAATCGCCGAGCAGGAAAAAGTCATCCAAACCGCCGCGAAAAGCGAAGAGGAATCCAAAGCCCGCGCCGAAGCGACATTGGCTCGTTCCGCACTGGTCAAGGCCGAAGAGGATATCCAGACCCTGCGAGAAATGGCCGAGGCAGAGCGGCGCAAGGCGCTGGCCTTGATGGCTGCTCGTCAGGACGCAGAGGCCAACGCTGAACGAGCGCGGATCATTTCGGTCGTGGATCAAGAAGTGGCCAAGGCCAAGGGCGTTATCAGGCGCGAAGAAGCGGCCTCCATGAAGGTCTACAAGACCGCAGAAGCCGAAGCGGAAGCGGAACGCATCAAGGCGGAAAACACCCGGTCGAAAGAGCTTGTTTCGATGGAGTTGGAAAAGGCGCGGCTTGAGGCAATGCCCAAGATCGTGGCCGAGATGGTTAAACCCGCTGAGAAAATCCGGGGCATCAACATCAACCATGTCACGGGTCTGGGAAAATCCGACAGCGGTAGCAGCGCGTCACCCGTCAGCCAAACCATCGACTCGATCCTCGACATGGCGGTGGCGCTGCCCGCCATGAAAAAGATCGGAGATCAAATCGGTGTCAATCTGGACGGAGTCATGCCCGAGACCGACAAAAAAGCCTGACGCACCCGGTCATTCCGCGAAACGCCATCTCAAACGGGGTGGCGTTTTCCATTTGAAGCAAAGCTAAAGCCCGGCTTGCGTTGCGTCCCATATTAGTTTGACTGCGATCACCGCCAAGAGCGACAGGATCAGTCGGTCGAACGCTTGTTTTGACAGGAACCGCGCGGCCCATGATCCGATGGGAATGCCCAGAAACATCGGGATCAGCGCCAAGAACGCAAGCAGCAAACGATCCCATGTTAGAATGCCCAATGCCGCAAGTGCAGGCACCTGCGTGACCGACATCGCAAGGAAGAAGATCGCAATCGTTGCAATGAACTCTTTGCGGGGCAGGTTCAGCGCGTTCAGAAACGTGATTGAAACCGGTGCAGATAACCCGCCCGCCCCCTGCATCACGCCCCCTACCAAACCGACATATGGTCCCATCTTTCGCCCGCGCGCGCGAGATAGATGCCAGTTGGGACGTGCCAACCTAAGGCCGATATAGGCAAACACAACGCCCGCCAAAGATGCCATGAGCAGTGGCACTGGCAATGAGGCCAAAAGAACCGACCCTAAAATCGCGCCCACCGCACCCATCACGGCAAAAATCCAGACAAAGCGATGTTCGGTCACTTCGGACCGGAAGGCCCAGCTTTGCCAGATATTGGTGCAAAGGTTCAGCACCGAAAATATCGCCACCGCCATTGGTAAATCGAACACGATGGCCAGAACCGGCACGCCCACCACCGGCGCTCCTGCCCCAGTTGCGCCTTTTAGAAACCCGCCCAACAGGATGCCGATAAAGGCAAAGGCCAATGACACAGGGTCCATTAAAAGTCGTCCGAGGCTGCGACCGACAGGTCTAGCAAGACCTGTCGGCGTTCAGTGCGGATCACTTCGACCGCGCGGCGCAATGCGTCAGGCAGGTCTGCACCGTGGTTGATCCGTTCCGCATGGGCGCGGCTGGCCTTGGCGATTTGTGTGAAGTCCGGCAGCGGTTCAAGCGAAGTGAGCGGGATACGGTTCTGCTGGACTGCCGCGCCATCCGGGTAACCCTTGATCACCGACCTCCGCACCGCGTTCCACATGGCATTGTTCTTGACGATGGTCAGGATCGGCAGGCCCAGCGCTTCCGCAATCTGATGACATGCCACCGGGTTGGCGAACATGTACGACCCGTCCCCCACGCAAGCGATCACCAGCCTGTCACCATCGGCCAGTTGCGCGCCCAAGGCGGCAGGCATTGCCCAGCCCAAACCACCGGCATGTACGTTTGAAAACACGCGGTTCGGACCTTTCAGTGTCATGTGGGGTAGCAACAGACCCAGTTCAGAGAACGCCACTGCGTTGTCATCCATGATCTCTGATACACAGGCGCTCATCCATTCGGCGGTCATCGAACCATCGCCGCCCGCATCGGGTTCAATCTTGGCTTCGCGCAACGCCGCGACCCTGGCTTGGACCGCACCGCGCCGAGCAGACGCACCGGGATCAGGCGTCAGCGCCAATAGCGCGTCAAGCGCCATCGCCGGATCGGCGGTTATCGCCAAATCGGTGCGATACCCACGCACAGGCATCCGGCGGAACAAGGGGTCTGGGCCGATATGTACAACACGCGTGTCTTTGTCCGGCGCACTGACCGCTTCAATCCACGGTACGCCACTGTCCAAAACGATCACCAGATCCGCCTGCGCTGTTGCCACCTTTGGATTGTAACCCAAATGCGCCGGATCATCGGAGGCCAGTACGTTGCGGATGCTGAACGGTTCCGCCACAGCCAGCCCGAACGCATCGGCAGAGCGCGACAAGAGTGCAGAGAGCTGCCCCTCCAGATCGCCACGCTGGCACAGAACGACGGGTGCTTTGGCCTCAGCAATCCAGGCCGCCAGCGTGGCAATTGCAATTCCATCTGGTGCGGCAGGTGTCGCGCTGACAGGAGCCGGCACAGGGGTAAAACCGCTCGGCAAGGGTTCGGTCAACGGCTCTTTCGGCAGGCTCATGTAGACCGGACCTTCCGGCGCACTGATCATCAGCGAAGCTGCGCGTTTGGTCACGCTGTCCGCCTGTTCGGGATAGCGCAATTCGTAGTCAAACTTGACCACGTCCCTAACAAGACTGGTCTGATCGTACATTTCCTGCCCGTACTGAATCGGTGTCATTCGCCCGCCCTTGCGCCCGGTTTCCGTCAATGGCGTGCGCCCTGACAACACGAAAACCGGCACATTGTCGGATGCCGCGTTGATAACCCCCATAACTGCGTTCGCCAAACCGACATTTACATGCACCATAACCGCCTGTGGACGCCCAGTGACCAGCCAATACCCATGCGCCATAGCCACGCCTGCCGTTTCATGCGGGACCGTGACCGGAGCTGGGACGTCACCTTCAGAAAGACGCGCAAGCCCCTCGATAATAGGTGGAAAATCGGTTCCGGCATTGGCGAAGATATAGTCGATACCAGAGACCTTCAGAGCCATCAAAAGCGCTTCGCCGCCCGTCTTGGGGCGAGCCGTTTCTTTTAACATACATCCTCCCTGAATCTCTGGCTTGATATTCCGCTGCCACTTCGTAAAGTCAACTTATTCTCAATAATTGGGATTCTAACCCAAAAGAGAACCACATTTGGGAGGACAACCATGAAGACGCTACTCACCGCGGCGGCGGTATTTTTAGGCGCGACACTTGCCACATCGGCCAGCGCGCAGAATGTCGGCATTGCCACATCAAACCCCGGATCACTGTTCCACAATATCGGGACCGCCGTAGCAAATGCCGCCAACGCAGCTGGCCTGAATACCACGATCCAGCCCGCTACCAGCCCCAACCAGTTCATTCCGTTCATTGATCAGGGTGGCATCGAATTCGGCGTGGCGAACCTGCAAGAGGTCAACTACGCCATAACCGGCGAAGAATGGTGGGGTGGCCGCACGAACCCCAACCTGCGCGTCGTGGCGCATCTGATGCCACTGGTCGAGGCAATCTTCGTGCGTGCCGACGGCGACATCATGAAAGTGTCTGATCTCAAGGGCCAGCCGATGACCGATGGCTACACCGCGCAGAACACAATCCTGCCGCAGCTTGCCGCCTTCTACGCGACCGCAGGCATGACGAGGGATGACGTGGAAAAGGTATCAGTCGCCAGCGTGGTCGCCGGGGCGGATGCCTTCATGGCAGGTGACACTGTAGGCTTCATCTTTGCCCATGGCGCGGGCAAGGTTCGCGAGGCGGATGCCGCCGTTGGGGGGCTGCGCGCGCTGGGGGTTGAGGATGACAGCGAAGCCGCTCTTGCAGCAGCACGCGAACATTGGCCGACCGCGTTCTTCACCACCTTGCCCGCAGGCGCGATGCCCGGTGTTTTGGAAGACACGGTCTACATTGCCTTCCCACAGGTGATCTTCACCCACGCCAACGCATCAGACGACGCGGTCTATGCAATGGCCAAGGCAATGTATGAAAACGCCAAAGTGATGGCAGACACGTTCCCGCCCTTCCGAGCATTCAAACCCGCCAACATGAAAGGTGACCCCGGTATCGCCGAGTTCCACCCAGGAGCGCTGCGCTTTTTCGAGGAAGTGGGCCTGAACTGAGTAACTGCGCGCGCCCTACGTGGGCGTGCGTTGACTGACCCCCTCGACACCCCAGGACCGTATCACCACCATGCCTGCCTTGCCCGCGCGTTTTGCCAAACCTCTGGCCGACTTGTTTGCCGCTTGCCTTGTCCTGTTGGCCGTGGGTTGGGCGCTGTCGTTTCAGCGCACGCTCGGTCTGGACCTTTATCCGCAGCAGTTCTTTGCGGGGGTGCTGTTTTTTGCCCTGCCATTGGCATTCTTCACTTTGCCTGCCCGGCGCGGTGCAACGCGTGAGGATGTGCCCCTTCATGACTTGGTGCTTGCCGCGCTGGGAATGGCGGCGATTGGGTACATCACGGTGAATTACCCTGATCTGGTCCTGATGATCTTTGCCCGCCCCCCTGAGCTTTGGATCACCAGCGTCATCATCATCGGGGTACTGCTGGAAACATTGCGACGGGCAACAGGTTGGGCGCTTGTACTGATCATTGCCGCTTTCCTGCTATATGCGCTGTTCGGAGACCTGATCCCCGGGCGACTTCAGGGCCGACCCCAGAATTGGCAATTGCTGGCGGGATATCTAGCCGTCGATTCCAATGGCGTGCTAGGACTCCCGATGTCGGTCGCCTCGACCGTGGTAATCGCATTCATCTTGTTCGGAGTATTGCTGGGCATCACAGGTGGATCGCAATTCTTTACCGACGCCGCCATGATCGGCATGGGACGGTTTCGCGGTGGGTCGATGAAGATCTCAGTTCTTGCGTCCGGCTTATTCGGGTCGATTTCGGGATCCGCCGTCGCCAATGTTGTCGGCACAGGCGTGGTCACCATCCCGATGATCAAGCGCGATGGCTACCCTGCGCACAAGGCTGGCGCGATCGAAGCCGTGGCCTCAACCGGTGGGCAACTCATGCCTCCGGTAATGGGCGCGTCGGCCTTTCTGATGGCCGAGTTTCTGGCCATCCCCTACAGCCAGATCGTTATGGCGGCGCTCTTGCCTGCGATCCTGTACTATGTCGCGCTGTTCATTCAGGCCGACCTTGAAGCCGCGAAACTGGGCATCCAGCGCGTGCCCGAATCCGAGATTCCGGCCCGCCGCACCGTGCTGGTCGGACTGCATTTCGCCTCTGCCTTTGCCGTGCTGATCTACCTGCTCTTCTGGCTGCGCTACCAACCCGAACGCGCGGCCCTCTGGTCGGCGCTCGCGCTCTGTGCCACCGCGCTGATCTTCGGCTATCGCGGCGCTCGTCCAACCATCCGCGCGCTGTTCGGCAGCTTTGCGCGCACTGGTCATGGCGTGGTAGAGATCCTGCTGATCTCGGCTGCCTCGGGCATGGTGATCGGTGTTCTCAACATCACCGGTCTCAGCTTCAACCTGACCTATGCACTGGTGCAGGTGGGCGGCGGCAGCGCGGTGATGCTGCTGGCACTATCGGCCATCGTATGCATCATCCTTGGCATGGGCCTGCCCACGTTGGGCGTTTACGTCCTGCTGGCCGCACTGGTCGCCCCTGCCCTGATCGAAGTTGGGATCGAACCCATAGCAGCGCATCTGTATGTGTTGTATTTCGGCATGATGTCGATGATCACCCCCCCCATCGCGATGGCCGCCTTTGCTGCCGCGGCCATCGCCAAAGCGCCCGCCATGGCCACAGGTTGGGCCGCAATGCGGTTCGGCTGGGCAGCGTATGTGATCCCCGTGCTCTTTGTGTTCAGCCCGTCACTGATCCTTGTCGGCGAAACTGGCGAGATCATTTTTGCGGTGATTACAGCAGGCTTGGGCGTCTGGTTGGTCTCAGCAGGCTTGGCCGGGTATTTCTCGGACCGACTGTCGCCCCTGAAACGGCTGTTGTTTGTGGCCACTGGACTGATGGCTCTGGTGCCCGCAGGCGCGTTTAAGGGCGCCATCCTGACCGATGCGGCGGGCGTGGTTCTGGGGCTGGCTCTGATCGCGAGCGAGATGTTCCGACGCCGTGCCGTCCCCTTGGCACCGGAGGAGGCGCAATGAGATCGGTTTCTGGATCTGGTGAACGCCTGCTGGCCATCCTCGGATTGTTTTCGGAAGAAACCCCCGAGTGGACACCCGAAGATATGATGCAGGCATTGGGGTTTTCGCGCCCGACGCTCTACCGCTATCTCAAGACGCTCAAGGATGCAGGCTATCTCGTTTCGCTCCCACAGGCGGGCTATACGTTGGGACCGCGCGTGACCGAGTTGGATTTCCTGATGCAGCGGTCTGATCCATTGATCAAAATTGCCGATCCGCATCTGGATGTTTTGGCCGCCACGTTTGTGGGCTCTGCCTTTATCGTCCGGTTCTATGATCAGAAGATGCTCTGCGTCGCGTCGCGGGTCTCTGCACCCGAGCCGCGTTCATCCTATCCGCGTGGACGTCCGATGCCGATTGGCAAAGGGGCGGTCAGCCGCGCCATTGTTGCCTTCTTGCCGCCCAAGGATCGTGCGGCGCTGGTCAGTGACTTTCTGGACGCTTTTGTCACGTCGGGCATTGGATCAACCAAAGACGCAGTGCTCACAGAATTAAAGCGCATCCGCCGTAACCGGGTCGCTACCGCGCGGGGAGAAGTGACACCCGGCCTCGTGGGTGTCGCAGCCCCAATCCTCGCAGGCGATGGCACCCCGATCGGGGCGCTGTGTCTGTCCACCGAAGAGACCACCTTGACCAAAGACCAACTGGCCGCGCTGCGTGACGCCATCCGCGACCATGCCGAGGCGATCTCAGACGCGCTGACACTGCCTTCTGCCCGCGCAAGCGCCTGAACGATGATCACGACCCGGAGACCGCAATGACCCTTGACCCCGCACGGCATTACATCGGTGGCGACTGGATTGGGGATGGTCCCTTGGGCCATAGCCTCAACCCAGCCACACTTGCGCCATTGGGCCAATACCATTCCGGCAGCGCCAATCTCGCCAATACCGCAGCGGCGTCTGCGCGTGCGGCGTTCTTTGGCACGGATTGGGCACATGCTCCACGCCTGCGGGCGCAAGCCATGCTGGAAATCGCCGACCGGCTTGAAGCCGCTAAAGACCAAATCGCCGATCTGGTCGTCGCCGAGAATGGCAAGATCCGCGCCGAAGCCTTGGGCGAAACCATGGCTGCGATTTCCGAGACCCGATATTACGCTGGATTGGCGCGGGACATCCGCGGCTCCATGCAGGAAATCACACCCGGCAGCCTGTCGCTGTTCCACCGCGAAGCAGCGGGCGTGGCTGGGATCATCGTGCCGTGGAATGCCCCTGTGACCCTGCTCATGCGTTCACTCGCTCCGGCTTTGGCCGCGGGGTGTACCGCTGTCATCAAGCCTGCACATCAGACACCGCTGGTGCATGCCCGCATCATGCAGGCTATTGCAGAGGCCCCGACCCTGCCCAAAGGTGTGGTGAATTCCATTAACGAAAACGGCATTGAAGTTGGTCAGGCCATGACCGCTTCACCCGACATTGACGTGATCAGTTTTACCGGCAGTAGCCGCACAGGACAGGCCATCATGGCAGCGGCAGCCCCAACGCTAAAACGTGTCGGGCTGGAATTGGGTGGCAAAGCTCCGGCCGTCATTTTTGCTGATGCCGATCTCGACCACGCCACGCATGAACTGACCCACGGTGCGTTGGCGATGGCAGGGCAAATCTGCGTCGCCGCCGCGCGATTCATCGTCCACGAGTCTATCGCCAGCGATTTCGAAGCCCGCATCACCGCCGCGTTCCAGGCAGTGCGCGTCGGTCCCGGTGATAGGCCAGACAGCCAAATGGGATCGCTGATCGACATGGGCAACCGTGCAAGGATCGAACGGCTGATCGAACAGGCGGGCGACGAGGGCGAGATTATCCTCCGCGGCGCGCCCCTGTCGGACTCGGCGTTCCTGACGCCAACGCTCTTCCGCATCGAGGATGTCACCTCGTCCTTGGTGCAAGATGAACTGTTCGGCCCCATCGTGTCGATCGAAACCTTTGCAGACGAACAAGAGGCCGTCGTCAAGGCGAACGCTACCGCCTACGGGCTGGCCGCGTCAGTCTTTACCGCCAACCATCACCGCGCCTTGCGTCTGGCACGGGCGATCCGTGCGGGTACAGTCTGGATCAATTCGCATCTGAGGCTCTTTGCGGAGGCCGAAACCGGGGGATATGGCAAGTCGGGGCTCGGGCGCTTGCACGGGCCAGAGGGGTTATATGACTTCCTGGAAACCAAACATATTTATTCCGAACCCGGACGCGTGGGAGGTGGCACATGAACGACAGCTTTGATGTCGTGATCAATGGCGGCGGACCTGTTGGCCTAGGCCTCGCTATCGAACTGGGTCAGCGCGGCATCCGGGTTTGCGTTGTTGAACGCTATCCAGAACCGCAGCCGATCCCGAAGGGGCAGAACCTCACGCAACGGACCTCTGAACACTTCCGGGCCTGGGGCTGTGAAAACGAATTGCACAGCGCGCATCCGATCCCCAAGGGTGGCGGCATCGGGGGCATGACTGCTTATGGCACGCTGCTGTCCGATCACACCTATGACTGGCTCAACCGGTCAAACGTGAAAGACTATTACTTCGCGCCGAACGCCCGTTTGCCGCAATATGCGACGGAGCGCGTGTTACGGGCGCGAGCCGCAGAGATTCCAGAAATCACTGTTCTGTACGGATGGTACGGAGAATCATTGGAAATGACCGACACCGCTGTGCGGCTGACCATCGAAGAGCGCAATGGCAACGGGCGGCAGGTCATCGAGGCCGACTATGTGGTGGGCTGCGATGGCAGCCGGTCTTTCATCCGCGAACACGCCGGGATCAGCGAAACCCTGTCCGACCATAACCGCATGATGGCGCTTCTGGTGTTCCGGTCCGAGGAACTGCACGACCTGCTGACGCGCTACCCGGGTAAGGCGTTCTACAACGTGCTGCACCCCGACTACGAAGGCTACTGGTTGTTCTTCGGCCGGGTCGATCATGGGCTGTCGTGGTTCTTCCACGCTCCTGTGCCCTACGGCACAACGGCCGAGAATTTCGATTTCCGTAGCCTTTTGCACAAGGCCGTGGGACAGGAATTCGCGCTGGAGTTCGACCATATCGGCCATTGGGACTTACGCGTGTCATTGGCCGACAGTTACCGTGCAGGGCGCGCGTTCATCGCAGGGGACGCGGCGCACAGTCACCCGCCCTATGGCGGCTATGGCATTAACACCGGCTTTGAAGACGCACGCAATCTGGGTTGGAAGCTGGCAGCAAAAATCAACGGTTGGGGCAGCGACGCACTGCTCGACAGCTACAGCGCGGAACGCCAACCCGTCTTTGCTTCAACCGCGCGAGATTTCATCGAGAATTTCATCCGCGAGGATCGCGAATTCCTCAACAATCATAGCCCAACCAAGGACTTGTCCGCGTTCGAGGCGGCTTGGAAAGCCCGCGCCGAAGGCGGCTCTGGCGTCGAGGATTTCGAACCGAACTACGAAGGCTCGCCCATTGTGCCGGGCAGTCAAGGTACGCCCAGCGCGAAGGGTTCCCACAGCTTTGTCACGCGCGCAGGCCACCATCTCCCCCCTGCCGGACCGCAAGGGCGCGATGTTGGCGGCGCAATGGGTCGTGATTTTACCTTGCTCTGCGCCGATCCAGACGCTGCGGGGGCATTTGCCCATGCCGCCAACACTTTGGGCGTCCCTCTGAAAGCACCGGCATGCACAGCAGGTTGGTTTACCTCTTGGGAGCGGCGCATCGTGCTGGTCCGTCCAGACGGGTTTGTCGCGTGGTCGGGCGATAGCTGCACGTCGGAAACCGCAAACGACATCCTGAGCGCTGCAATCGCTCGGACCAAAGTGTAACGGATGTCAGGTAGACGGCATATTGTCCTTACCGGTGGTGCATCCGGCATCGGAGCGGCGGCTTTGGCCTTGTTCAAAGCAGAAGGCGACCGGGTGACCGTCATTGACCGCACCCATCCGGGAAGTGCTGCAGACCACTGGAGCGCTGCCGATCTGTCGAACTTGGCCGCGATTCCGTCTCTAGACCCGATCAAGCGAATTGATGTTCTCGTCAATGCCGCTGGTTTACCGCCTCGGCCAGGGTTTGAGGCGATGATCCTTCGGGTTAACACTCAAGCCTTGATTGCACTATCTGAACACTTGCTTCCCCACATCACACCCGGTGGATCGATCGTCAACATGGCCTCGAAAGCGGGTGGCAAATGGCGCGAGAACCTTGCGCAGGTGCAGCGTTTGCTTGCCTTAGGGTTGTCGGATGATCTGGACGCCTTTGTGCGCGAAGAAGCAATAGATCCCGTGCGCGCCTACGATCTGTCAAAAGAGGCCGTGATCGTCTGGGGTATGTCCAATATTCAGCGGTTCCGCGATTTGGGCTTGCGGATCAATTCGGTTAGCCCCGCCGCTGTGGACACACCTATCCTTGAGGATTTCATGACCGCCTTCGGCGCTCGCGCCAGTCGCGGAATAGACCTGACCGGCCGCGCGGGCCAGCCAGAAGAAGTTGCACAGGTGATCCGCTTTCTTGCTTCACCCGAAGCGTCCTGGGTCACTGGCTGCAATATTGAGTGCGATGGCGGCCTGACATCGCAACTCGAATACGCCGAACTGACTGCTGCGCTTTAACCTGCGAAGACCCCCCCAAAAGGTCTCGCGCAATTGGTTCTTTTGGACCTTGCCCATTGCGTTACGCGGCAAGGCATCGATTATTTCGATAACCCGAGGGCGTTTGAACCCGGCAAGGTTCGCGCGCACCGCGGCGTTGATGGCGTCGAGGTCGATCGAGGCATCGCCATCGGGGACCAACACCGCCACCACGCTTTCACCAAAGTCGGGATGAGGCGCGCCGATGACAGCGGACTCGCGGACACCGGGCAGTGTGTCGAGGAACAGTTCAATTTCCTTTGGGTAAATGTTGTAGCCGCCCGAGATGATCAAATCCTTGCCTCGCCCAACGATCTGAATGTAGCCGTCCGCGTCGATCAGCGCCAAATCACCAGTGATAAAGAACCCGTCCTCGCGCAGTTCTTCTCTGGTTTTTTCGGGCATGTTCCAATAGCCCCTAAAAACGTTCGGGCCGCGCACTTCGAGAACTCCGATCTCGCCCTGTGGCAGCGTGGCTCCGGTTTCGGGATCGCAGATTTTGATCTCGACACCCGGCAGGGCAAAACCGACCGTTCCCGCGCGGCGTTCGCCGTCATACGGGTTAGAGGTGTTCATATTGGTTTCCGTCATCCCATAGCGTTCAAGGATGTGGTGTCCGGTGCGCTGTTCGAACTGCACATGGGTTTCCGCCAGCAGCGGCGCAGAGCCAGAAATGAAAAGCCGCATTTCTGACGCCAGATCGGTAGTGAAGCGGGCATCATCCAAAAGTCGGGTGTAGAAGGTCGGAACGCCCATCATGGTTGTGGCCTTGGGCATCAAACGCAAAATGGTGTCGAGATCGAATTTCGGCAGAAAGATCATCGACCCACCAGCGAGAAGCAGCGTGTTGGTCGCAACGAACAGCCCGTGAGTGTGGAAGATCGGCAAAGCATGCAGCAGGACATCGCTGACAGTGAATTGCCACGCCTCGACCAGTGCCTCAGCGCCTGACAGCAGATTCGCCTGCGTTAACATCGCGCCCTTGGAACGGCCCGTGGTACCAGACGTATAAAGCAGTGCGGCCAGATCACTTGCCCCGCGCGTGGCAATATCGGATTGTGGCGACTGCGTGCACACTAGGTCCATGAAACTGCCGTCGCCCTTGGCTCCAAGACTGTGCAAGCTGGCACCGGTTGCCTCGGCGATGGGAGTGACGGCTTCAACCTCGGCTGTATCACAGAGGAACAGCTTGGCCCCGCTATCTTCGACGAAATAGGACAGCTCGGCAGGCGTGTAGGCGGTATTGAGTGGTAGGAAAACCGCGCCTGATTTCACGCAGGCGGCATAAAGCACGAGAGCTTCGGGGGATTTATCGATATGGACCGCCACTCGGTCGCCCGGCGTGACACCCAAATATCCAAGCGCATTTGCCATTTGGCTGACCTGCTCAAGGAATACGGAGTGCGTGATCACGCTGCCATCGGCCAAGTGCAGAAACGGAATTGCCTTGCCCTCGTGGGGTGCAAAAAGCGCGTCATAAAGCGGATTGGCCACGGGACGGATCCTCCTTTGATTATCACCGCCGCAGCAAGGCAACGCGCCAGGCGGTTTGCCAGACGCGTCTAGGGGACCATTGTGGGAAAATCAATCTGGCGCTGTCGATAGATCACGCCATGCGGGCTTGCGTTTGACTGAGCCACATAAGCCCCGTCAGAAGCAGCATTGCAGACAGGCCGCAAGCGACGGTCCGAACCGAGTTCCAGAAGGTCCATCGCGGCAGGTACGTGCCCGTCCAATAGCTGTGTGTGGTATCCGCTGCGAGGTCCATTCCCGCCAGGGCTTCGTTCATCGGGACGTTGAAAAGTACAGTAACGCCAAAACAGCCGAAGAGGTAAACCAGACCGGAAAGCAGGATCAGCGTGCCTGCAGGGCCATTCAGGAAAATGGCTGCATAGCCGGAGATGACCAACGACACTGCCGCCAAACCCAGAAAGAGCGCCATAAAGACCCAGCGGAACACTTCGCGGTTGATGACCTGCATCGCCTCGACCCCACCAATGCCGCCGGTCAGGGACAGCGAACGCATTATGAAGTCGGAAAAGGCAAGGAACACTCCGCCAACCAGCGCATAGGCGAGGATGGCGAATTGCATGAGGAAAAAGAGAATTGGTGGCATGGGAGTTCTTTCTGTTCAAGAGGATAGCAGCGGGGAGGATCACCCTTCCCGCCAATTGGAAATCAACTCACAGCCATGCGGGCCGGAGCAGTGGTGCGTCGTCGAAAGGCAAAGAGACAAAGCCCGGCGATGGCTAGTTCAAGCCCCAGTGCCGATAAGATGCCCGTCGACGGCACTCCGTCCGCGACAAGGCTCACGAGACGGCCCGCCGGAAAGGCCAGAAACACCATGTGTGCTGAGACAATTGCAGTCTGGCGCAGCGGCGGCCAGATGATCCCAGCCAGCATCACAGCGCCGAAGCCTGTCAGCCCGGCCCCAAAGGCGCGCACTTCACTAAGAAGGCTTGGGTCGGTGTCGATGGCAATGTCGTAGCTGGCATAGAACACATGCGGTGCGCCCACGATAGCGGCACCAATGCCCAGTGAAGTTGCCCCAGCCACGGCTAGCGCGATCTTTTGAAGTCGAGTGAAAGACATAGAATATTCCTTTTGATTCAGGCCGTCAGGCCGCTTGGGTCCATGCGCCAGATTGGGCGGGAGTTTGTGCGAATGCGGAATAGTCGCGTGGCGGACGGCCCAGTGCGTGCTGCACGCCGTCAATCAATTGCGCATTGCGCCCGCCCAGCGTGTCGCGTGCGATGGCGGCGAACAGGTCGGCCACGAAATTACTTCCGGATTGCGTCACGCTGGCGTGTAAATCCTCGGTTGCGACGCGGGCACTGGTTTTGCCAGTGGGGCCAATGACGAGAATGGGCTGATTTTGCATGGGTCAATCTCCTTGGTGGGGTACGATGACCAAGGGGATAACGCGACAGGCCGCGTGCGATCTTGACCGACGTTGCCAGGGTTTTGACACTTGCGGCCAAACGGCAGACCTGTCCGATCACGGCGTCAGACGATCCTTGCGGTAACTGGCGGGGGTTTTACCGACCCAGCGTTTGAACGCGCGGGTGAAAGAGCTTTGTTCGGCAAATCCCGTGAGGAAAGCAATCTCGGCCAGCGAATGATGTTGGTCGCGCAACAGACCTTCGGCCAGTTCGCGGCGGGTGTCTTCGGCCAATGTCTGAAAGCTAAGCCCGTGTTCCGAAAGGCGGCGGTGAAACGATCGAGCGCTGTAGCCAAGGCAGCGGGCGATGTCGGCCATCTTGGGTGTGCCCTCACTCAGCGCTTGGGCAATGGCGTCTTTGGCTTCGACCAGAAGCGGGGGTTCATACCAAAGGGGCTGGCTTCTGACTCATTAGGGATTTCTGAGGTTCCCAGCTCGCCCGCGCTCTGATTCCATGGCCG
>CANNCS010000004.1 GCA_947503115.1 uncultured Marivita sp. | reverse complement strand
ACTCGACGACGCGGACAAGGCGGAACGTCTTCTACGCAATCTGGCGCGGCGTCTTGAGCTGGAAGCACCTGGCATCAGCCGAACGATCCTGGAAGGGTTGGATGAGATCCTTACCGTGATCCGCCTCGGCGTCCCTCCGGAATTGCGCCGGTCATTGGCTTCGACAAACATCATTGAGTCGATGAATGCGGTGATCCGTCAGGTCTGTCGAAATGTGAAGCGCTGGCGCGATGCGCAGATGGCGCTGCGCTGGACCGCAGCCGGCATGCTCGAAGCAGGCAAGGGCTTTCGCCGTCTCAAAGCCTACAAGCAGCTGCCCGAATTGAAGGCTGCGTTGGAAAAGCACCGCGCCACAGAAACTAGTGCGCCGGTTGACCCGTTGGCTCAGGCTGCGTAACCATCAAATCCGCAGCGTCGCCCGAAACGCTTTTCAACATCGTTCGGGACATTCCCGCGCAGCCATGCTTAGCTTTTTAGCCGAAAGCAATCACTGGTTGCGTATCGGTACAATCTGCTGAACGATCCCGACAGTGACAAGATAAAGCGACGTGGCGATCAGTCCCCAATGCGCCCAGCTTTCTGGGTGGAAATCGACCCAAGCAGCCCAGCCTGCAAAAAATGTCCAGGCCAGTGCAATCGGCAAAGACACGTTGCGCCAGCGTTCGGTTCGCACCGGGTGAATGAACTTGAGCGGAAGGAACATTGCGACAGCCAACAGCGCGACCATCCCAAGCGATACCCAGAAATTCGGTTCGATGGCGAATAGCACCAAAATCAGCATGTTCCAGCATCCCGGAAACCCGTGAAATGAATTGTCCGAGGTTTTCATTCGACTGTCGGCAAAATACATGGCCGAAGCAAAGGTGATCACGATGATCGCGAACCAGCCCGTCCAGCCCGGCAACAGCCCGGATTGGAAAAGCGCGAAGGCGGGAATGAAGACGTAAGTCAGATAATCGATGATCAGATCCAGTAGCACGCCATCAAAGCGCGGCGCGTTGGTCTTTACATCATATTTCCGCGCCAATGGGCCGTCGATTCCATCCACCGCGAAGGCAACGACCAACCAAAGGAACATAATCGACCACTTTTCTTGCGCAGCTGCCAGCAGGGCCAGCATGGCAAAGACCGCTCCGGTAGCGGTCAGAAGGTGGACGCAGAGCGCGCGGGATTGATCAGTCATGCCGAGGTTTTGGCTGAATTGTTGATGCGGCGCAATTGGTCGTGCCCTTTTTTCGTGAACATTGCCCAGCGACCGGAAGGGCGGATCGAGGCGTCGGCGTATCATCCAATTACGTTGACGCAAACCCGCCTGGGTCAATTAGGCGACCAGTTGATGCCCGTCCCGCCCAGTGATGATCGCGCGCACGATATGTCCCACCGGTTGCTCTGCCGCAAACCTGACTTCGGTGAACTGCTCTGTCCGACCCATGTCCGGCGCTTCCATTAAAACGCTGTGCGTCCGCCCCTGCTGCGCCGACAGATGGCGCGACACCGCAGCCTCACCAGCGGCTCGCAACCGCGCGGCACGGTCCTTGATCGCGCGACCGTCGACCTGCGGCATCCGTGCAGCTGGCGTGCCCTCACGCGGTGAGTATGGGAAGACATGCAGCCACGTCAGAGCGCACTCATCAACCAATTTCAGCGAGTTTTCGAAATGTGCCTCTGTCTCGGTCGGGAACCCGGCAATGATGTCCGCACCAAAGGTCATGTCCGGGCGCAACTTGCGAGCCTCTTCCGCAAAACGGATCGCATCGTCGCGCAAATGCCGCCGCTTCATACGCTTCAGGATCAGGTCATCACCATGCTGCAGGCTTAGATGCAGATGCGGCATCAAACGCGGTTCGGTTGCAATCGCCTGCATCAGGTTTTCGTCCACCTCGATGCTATCGATCGAACTGATCCGCAAGCGTGGCAAATCTGGTACCAGCTTAAGGATACGCATCACCAGATCGCCCAGCTTTGGCTGCGCAGGAAGGTCGGCGCCCCAAGAGGTGAGGTCTACGCCTGTCAGCACCACCTCATTAAAGCCTTTGTCCACCAGTCGCTTGATCTGGTCCACGATCACACCCGCAGGCACCGATCGTGAATTACCGCGACCGTAAGGAATGATGCAAAACGTGCAGCGGTGGTCGCAGCCGTTCTGAACCTGCACATAGGCGCGGCTGCGCGTGCCAAAGCCGTCGATCAAATGCTGCGCGGTTTCCGTCACCGACATGATGTCGTTGACCTGCACCGCCTCGGTTTCACCGATGAAATCTGCCGCCAGCCCTTTCCAGGTGTCCGGCGTCATTTTCTCGGTGTTGCCGATCACCGCATCGACCTCTTCCATCTTGGCAAAGGTCTCGGGCTCGGTCTGCGCGGCACAACCGGTCACGATCAGCTTGGCGTTGGGATTGTCCCGACGCAGCTTGCGAATCTCCTGCCGCGCCTTGCGCACCGCCTCGGCGGTGACAGCGCAAGTGTTGACCACAACGGCATTCTCAAGCCCGGCCTGTGCGGCCAAGTCCTTCATCGCCTCGGTCTCGTAAGCATTCAGGCGACAACCCAGCGTGGTGAACTTGGGGGGGGTCATGACACCCGCTCCAGCCACTCTGTGGTAAACGTTCCTGAGAACACATGCGCCGTTGGGCCTGTCATCCAAACGCCATCCTCGCGCCAGTCGATCTCGATCCGTCCACCATCAAGGTCGATACTCACCCGGCGCCCGGTCAGCCCACGCCGGGCCGCCGCAACCGCCGTCGCACAGGAGGACGAGCCAGAGGCCAAGGTAACTCCAACGCCCCGTTCCCACACCCGCATCCGCAAGTGATCTTGTGCGATTACGCTCGCGAACTGCACATTGGTGCGCTGCGGGTAAAGCGGATGATGTTCGATTTCCGCACCACGCGTCTCAAGGTCCACCGATTCGGCGTTCTCGACAAAAAACGTGCAGTGCGGGTTTCCCATGCCTGTCGCTGTGGGGGCTCCGTCGATGGGTAGTTCTAACGTGTCCATCTCGCGCGCCAACGGCACCTCGTCCCAGTGCAGCTGTGGTTGCCCCATATTCACCGAAGTAAGCCCGCCCCCGGCGTCCCGTGCCAACAAGCGCCCGCGCTCCGTGGTTAAAGCCACCTCTGGCAGCACTGCTTCATTCATCAAATGACGCGCAATACAGCGCGTGGCATTGCCACAGGCGCCAGCCGTCGAGCCATCGGAATTGTAAAACGTCAGTCGCGCATCAGCACCATCGTCGTCAGCTTCGATCAAAGCCAACTGATCGAATCCCACCCCCCGGTGACGATCTCCAATCGCCTGCGCCAGCGCGGCGGTCATGGCCACCGGGCGCACACGCGCATCCAGCACGACAAAATCATTGCCAAGCCCGTGCATTTTCATGAAGGCGATATCGCGTGTTTCTTGGGTCATCATGGCCGCGCATATACGCCTGTCAGGTGCATCTTTCCAGACCGCGCCAACGGCGCCGCTGCGGCATTCTGGAAGATAGGTGGGAAATGTGCCGTTTTGGGGGTTGACCGCAATCCGCCCTCTTTCTAGAAGCGCCGCCAGTGGGCCGTTAGCTCAGTTGGTAGAGCAACTGACTTTTAATCAGTGGGTCGCAGGTTCGAATCCTGCACGGCTCACCACTGATCTCCTTATTGAATGCCATTTCGAACAGGAATATCTGCGATGCGTCGCCAGGTATTTTTGCGTCGCAGCTCTTGTTGTTACGATTTGTCTTCCTACCTTGTTGCGAGTGATTTGCATTTTCAAAATTGAGCAGGCATATTCGTCATGGAGGGTCAAAACATGAGAACCAAGTTCACCATGCTGATGACAGCAGCGCTTTTGGTTGCCGCGGCCAATGGGGCGGCAGCGGGCGAAAAGTTGAAAGTGGTCACCACCTTTACCGTTCTGGCCGATATGGCGGCGAACGTGGCGGGGGACGCTGCCGAGGTGGTGTCGATCACCAAACCGGGCGCAGAGATTCACGGCTACGAGCCGACCCCGCAAGACATTGTGCGCGCCTATGGTGCTGATCTGATTCTGTGGAACGGCCTCAATCTCGAACTGTGGTTTGAACAATTCGTCTCCAATCTGGACAATGTACCGTCGGTGATACTGAGCAACGGCATCGCCCCAATTTCGATCGCGTCTGGCAGCTATGAGGGCAAGTCTAACCCGCATGCCTGGATGGGGCTGGATAATGCTCTGATATATATTGATAATATCACCAAGGCGTTTTCCGATGCAGACCCGGAAAATGCCGCGCTTTATGCCGCGAACGCTGATCGCTACAAAGCCGAATTGCGCGCCACGATTGAACCATTGCGGGCGACGGTTGCGTCGATTCCCGAAGATCAGCGTTGGTTGGTGTCTTGCGAAGGCGCCTTCAGCTACCTGGCTCGCGACATGGGTCTGAAAGAGCTGTATCTCTGGCCGATGAACGCCGATCAGGTGGGCACACCCCAGCAGGTCCGCGCGGTCATTGATGGGGTCCGCGAGAATAATATCCCCGTGGTTTTTTGCGAAAGCACTGTCAACACCGCCCCAGCGGAACAGGTCGCGCGTGAAACGGGTGTCACCTATGGCGGTGCGCTCTATGTCGATTCTCTAAGCGAGGCTGGCGGCCCGGTGCCCACCTATCTGGACCTGCTGACCGTCACGACGCGCACCGTAGCCGAGGGTTTGACGACGGGCGTCGCCAATTAGGGGGCGCACAACACCGAAGTAAGGCCCGCAGCCGAAAGGTTGGGGGCGCTCCAATGTCAGGTCACAGGCCTGCAACACCAAGGACACGCCATGCTCGACGAGCAGAGCCAAACCACCCGGACCACCAGCAGCCCCGCCAAGGGCGGCGGTCTTTCCGCACAGGATGTGACGGTCACCTATCGCAACGGCCACACCGCGCTTTGGAATGCCAGTTTCGATATTCCACGCGGCACCGTGACAGCGCTCGTTGGGATCAACGGCGCGGGCAAGTCAACGCTGTTCAAGGCAATCATGGGGTTTGTGCCCGCCGCAAAGGGCGAGATTCGCATTCTAGGACTGACCGTCAAAGACGCGCTGGCCCGCAATCTCGTGGCCTATGTGCCGCAATCCGAAGAAGTGGACTGGGCCTTCCCGGTGCTGGTCGAAGATGTCGTGATGATGGGCCGCTATGGCAAGATGAGCTTTCTGCGCCGTCCCAAAACCGCCGACCACGAAGCCGTCGATCAGGCGCTGGCCCGCGTAAACATGACCGAGTTCCGTCACCGCCAGATCGGAGAGCTATCCGGCGGTCAGCGCAAGCGCGTGTTCCTTGCACGCGCCTTGGCGCAGGACGGGCAGGTGATCCTGCTGGACGAACCATTCACAGGTGTGGATGTCCAAACAGAAGACCAGATCATCGCGCTCCTGCGCGAGTTGCGCGACGAAGGGCGGGTGATGCTGGTCTCCACCCACAACCTTGGTTCGGTGCCCGAATTCTGCGACCGAACCGTTTTGGTGAAAGGCACCGTGCTCAGCTACGGGCGGACCGAAACCACCTTTACACGCGAGAACCTGGAACGCGCTTTTGGCGGCGTTTTGCGTCAATTCACGCTGGGTGGGGATGCGCTGCATGACGACGAAGATGCCCGCGCCATTACCATCTTCACCGATGACGAGCGTCCGTTGGTGCAATACGGCGACAAGACCCATATCGCCGAGAGCAATTCGTGATGAACGTTCTGCTTGAACCCTTTGCCTACAATTACATGGTCAATGCAATGTGGGTCTCGGCACTGGTCGGCGCCGTATGTGCATTCCTTTCGGCGTATCTGATGCTAAAGGGCTGGTCTTTGATCGGCGATGCGCTGGCCCATTCGGTCGTGCCGGGGGTTGCGGGAGCCTATATCCTTGGCCTGCCTTTCGCTCTGGGCGCATTCATCGCGGGCGGCTTGGCCGCTGGGTCAATGTTGTTCCTGTCGGAACGCTCAGGCCTCAAACCTGACGTAATCATTGGGCTGATCTTTACTTCGTTCTTCGGCCTGGGGCTCTTTATGGTTTCGGTGAACCCGATCTCGGTCTCGGTGCAGACCATCACCATGGGCAATATTCTCGCCATCACTCCCGAGGACACGGCACAACTCGCCATTATTGGCTTCGTGTCGCTGGCGGTGCTGCTGCTCAAGTGGAAGGACCTTATGGTCACCTTCTTCGACGAAAACCACGCCCGCACCATCGGCCTGCGCCCGCAACTGCTTAAAGCGGTGTTCTTCATCCTGTTGTCAGCCTCGGTTGTGGCGGCAATGCAAACCGTGGGCGCGTTCCTAGTCATTGCGATGGTCGTGACACCGGGGGCGACCGCCTACCTGCTCTGCGACCGCTTCCCGCGTCTGATTGTGACCTCTATTGTGATAGGGTCCATGACAAGCTTCACCGGCGCCTATATCAGCTACTTCCTCGACGGTGCGACTGGTGGCATCATTGTCTGCCTGCAAACATTGATCTTCCTCGTGGCATTTATCTTTGCCCCGCAACACGGCTTGCTCGCAGCGCGCCGGAAGGCACAAGCGGCGCTGCGGGATGGGCCAAAGGACAGTCTCTTGCAGGCCGACCCTGCAAAGGGCGGTGCATGATGGACGTGGAAGCCCTGCTTTTGCCGTTTCGCTTTGCATTCATGCAAAACGCCTTCCTCATTTCCATGATGGTGGCGGTGCCCACTGCGCTGCTCTCGTGTTTTCTGGTCCTAAAGGGGGGGGCGCTGATGGGCGATGCGGTCAGCCACGCTGTCCTGCCGGGGATCGTTCTGGCCTATATCCTTGGCATCCCGCTCATCATCGGAGCGTTTGTTGCCGGGATGGCCTGCGCGCTTGCCACGGGGTATCTGTCGACCAACAGCAGGGTCAAAGAGGACACGGTGATGGGCGTCGTGTTCTCGGGCATGTTCGGACTTGGCATCGTGCTCTATGTCTCGGTCGAGACGAACGCCCACCTCGATCACATCTTGTTCGGCAATATGTTGGGGGTCGAACCGCACGAGCTTTGGACCGCTGGTATCATCTCGGCGCTGGTGGCGGGCATTCTCCTGCTCAAATGGAAGGACTGGCTTCTGCACAGTTTCGATCCGGCGCAGGCGCAAGCCTCGGGGCTGTGGGTCAATGCGCTGCATTATGGGATGCTGACCGCACTGTCTCTGACCATCGTTGCCACACTCTCTGCCGCGGGTCTGATCCTTGCCATTGGATTGCTGATTGCGCCCGGCGCAATTGCGTTTCTGTTGGTGCGGCAATTCAAGGCGATGCTGTGGGTATCAGTCGCGATCAACATGGCGGCGATGCTGCTTGGCACCTACCTCAGCTTTTTCTTGGACAGTGCACCTGCACCGACCATCATCCTGATCCTAAGCGCGCTTTTCGTTCTGGCGTTTGTCCGCCGACAGATGCTGACTCGCCGCGCGTCCCGCCGACGCGTCCAACAATGGTAGGGGGCGAAGGACTTTCATAAGTCCTTCTAAACGCGGTTTGCAAACCGCGTCCCAAGCCTTTTCAAAAAGACTTCCGCGCTCAGGTCATCACGTCAGGCGCTGTCCGCCCGGTGCGCTCAATCAAACCGCTGATCAATGCCGTCGCTTCGGCGATGTCTTTCAGCGCGGTCTGTGTCTCGATGTTCAAATCGCCTTCTGGTGCCTCGTACCGCTCCAGATAGACCCGCAACGTTGCACCTTCGGTCCCGGTTCCCGACAATCGCAGCACCGCGCGGCCACCGCCGTCGAAATTGATCCGAAGCCCCTGATTGTGGCTCACCGATCCATCGACCGGATCGTGGTAGGAAAAGCTGTCCGCAGAAGCCACCGTACAGGCCCCGAATGTCTGCCCCGCCAGATCGTCTAGTTTGGCCGTTAGATCCGCCATCAATCGGTTGGCCGCTGCCGTATCTACCGCCTCGTAATCATGGCGTGAATAGTAGTTGCGCCCGTAGGTCTGCCAATGATCCTGAAGCATGTCCTTCACCGACATCTTCCGCACCGCCAGAATGTTCAGCCACAGCAGTACCGCCCAAAGACCGTCCTTCTCGCGCACATGGTCGCTGCCCGTACCTGCGCTTTCCTCGCCGCAGAGCGTCACCCGTCCGGCGTCCAGCAAGTTGCCAAAGAACTTCCAGCCGGTGGGTGTCTCGAAACACTCGACAGCCAACGCTTCGGCCACCCGGTCACAGGCCCCACTGGTCGGCATCGACCGCGCCACACCTGCAATGCCGCGCTCATAGCCAGGGGCCAGATGCGCGTTGGCGGCCAGCACCGCCAGAGAGTCCGATGGGGTAACATAGATGCCCTTGCCGAGGATCATATTGCGGTCGCCGTCACCATCTGACGCAGCCGCGAAATCGGGCCCATCGTCGGACATGACCATGTCAACCAGTGGCTTGGCCCAGATTGGGTTCGGGTCAGGGTGGCCTTTGCCGAAATCCACCGACGGCACGCCGTTCATCACCGTCCCCGCAGGTGCGCCCAGTGTGTTTTCCAAAATCGTCGTGGCATAAGGCCCCGTCACCGCGTGCATCGCGTCGAATTTCATGCTGAAGCCGCTGGCGAACAACTCTCGCAGCGCATCAAAGTCGAAAAGTTCTTCCATAAGTGCGGCGTAATCCTCGACTGGATCGACGATCTCCACCGCCATATCGCCAAGCGCAACCGTGCCGATCTGTCCAAGGTCAATGTCAGCCGTGTCCAGCGTCTTGTAGCTGCTGATCGATTTCGTCTGCTCAAAGATCGCGTCGGTAATCGCCTCTGGCGCAGGGCCGCCGTTTGAGATGTTGTACTTGAGGCCGAAATCCTCGTCGACGCCGCCGGGATTATGGCTGGCCGACAGGATCAACCCGCCATCCGCACCGCGTTGGCGGATCAGGTTCGACGCCGCCGGGGTGGACAGCAAGCCACCCTGTCCGACAAGCGCCAGCGCCGCACCATTGGCCGAAGCCATGCGCAAGATCGCCTGGATCGCTTCAGCGTTGAAGTACCGCCCGTCACCGCCGATCACCAACGTCTTGCCCGCGATCCCGCCGATCGCGTTGAAGGTCGACTGCACGAAGCACTCCACATACCCCGGTTGCATGTAAACGCGGGTTTTCTTGCGCAAGCCCGAGGTGCCGGGTTTCTGCCCCTCGAACGGGGTGCAAGTCTGGGTCAGGATCGTCATGCGGGTACCTCCTTGGGGTGCTCCATGTCGTCGTTTTGTGCGGGTGCGCCGCGGGCGCTGGTCATCACTTCGGAAATATGTCGCAACGCAGTGCTTTGCTTCATCCCCTCAACAGGAATGCTGAGCCGGCGGCGCCAATTTGGGTGCTCGTTGATTGTGCCGGGCAGGTTCTGTGCCTCAAGTTCACCAAATACATCGTCCATCTGCACTGACACCAACGCGGCCGGGGACCGCGCCAAACCGCGATGGATCGCATCTGTTATGTCTCCGATCCCGGCGCTGTCGGGAATGTCGCAAACGTCACGCAGGCTGGCGCGCTGCTTGGCACGGTGGTTGTGCCGAGACGTGCGGTCTCCCGAGGACAGCCAACCGACCCTCTGCCACCATTCAATGTCGGTGCCATGCCAGAACCCCTTCAGGGTCGGTGTGTCATGGGTGCCGAAACAGGCAAGGCTGTAAGGGGGCAGGGTGTCGGCGGGCAGGAGCTCCCCCAGATGGTTGGCTTCGAACTGCCAGACCGCATAGCTGTAAAGCCCGGCGGTGTTCATCGCATCCCGGAACCCGTCTGGCACCAGCCCAAGGTCCTCACCCACAACCAAGCAGCCCGCGCGATGAGCTTCGATTGTGATGACCGCAAGCAGAGACTCAAGCGGCTGCGTGATATAGC
The DNA here is from genome assembly GCA_947503115.1 of uncultured Marivita sp. Lineage (GTDB taxonomy): Bacteria > Pseudomonadota > Alphaproteobacteria > Rhodobacterales > Rhodobacteraceae > Marivita. Next base: position 68,700 of record CANNCS010000004.1, on the reverse strand, counting down.
CACCCGGGCTGCCATCATCGGGCAGCCAATAACTGCGCAACAGTCCAAGCGCATGATCGATCCGCAGCACGCCGCATTTTGCCATCAACCGCCGCAGCATTGACCGCAACGGCGCATAACGTGCCTCTGCCAGTGGCCCCGGCGCATGGGCGGCAAGCGCCCAGGATTGACCCTCAGGACTTAGATGATCGGGCGGCGCTCCGATGGTGACACCCCGCGCGATGGTGTCTGCATTGATCCAGACTTCGGCCCCGTCGGGGCGTGGACCCACCGCAAGGTCAAGGTAAAGACCAAGCGCCATACCCGACGCACAAGCGTCGCGCTGCGCTGCGTCGATTTGAGTGTCGGCAAGGTATTGGAGCCAAAGATGGAATTCTGCCCGTTTTCCCGCAGCTTTGCGCGCTGCCGCACCGGGCGTTTGCAATGCTATAGGCCAAGTACGGAAGTCATGTCCGTGGGTTTCGCTAATCGCTTCGAATTCAGCAAATTGTCGGGTTTCTTCAGAACATGTCGCAGACCATGCGGCAAAGGCGGCTTTGTCGCGGGTCTTGAATTGTGCCTCCAACGCGGCGCGGTGGCGCTGGCGGAATGCGGCATAGTCGATGAGGTCAGCGTCCGGAGTCGGGCCAAGCCCATGCTCGACCGCGATGTGGTCGATATTGAACATGCCGCGATGCGATGGCGAATAGGGGCTGATGATCTCTTCCATCGCCCAGCCCAATGCGTGTAGCGGATTGACGCCAAGGAATTGTGCGCCCGCCTGTCCAAACGTTGCGGCAATGGCGCCCAGATCGCCGTAGTTACCCAATCCGCCATTGGTGACCGAACGCAAACCGTAAAGGGCACCTGTGGTGCCCCAACATGTGTCATGGCGCAAGGCCGATACCAAATCGGGCGCGCGATGCGGACGCACCATGACAAAGCGCTGGCCGGGCTGTGCGCCGCTTATGTGCAAGTCGTAATATCCCACACGTAGTCGGGGCAGATCGATCACGCCGCTTGCATGGCCTTCGGCAACGATATCTCCTTGCTCGCTTACCAGCGACCAGTCGCTGGAACTGGCGATTGGCAAGGTGATCGGGTCTCCGGCCATGGCAATCACCTCTGTGAGGCCAGTGCTCGCAGTTTGGGCATCCAACGCTTCGGACACCTGAGCCGGGCTGTCCGCCTCGGTTCCCATGGCCTTGAGCAGGGCGCGCAGGGTTTCGGGGCTGGTTTCGTGCCGGGCGCCATGCAGGTCGAAAAAATCGAGGTAGATACCCTGCGCCTGTGCCAGTGCGCGCAAGCTGCGGTCGGTGTTGTTCATCTGGCAGTCCCGAGCTTGAGGACAAAGGCGCTAACTGAGTGTGCTGGCACGCAGATGCGCTCTGCGACAATGGGCGTTGCGGTCTGCGCCGGCTCTGAACTTTCGATCTCGCGCACCCACAGGTCCGGTGCGGTTGGCGGCAAGAGAAGATCAAGATCGTCATCACCACGATTGAAGGCCAAAAGCACCTCATCTGTCAGCCTTTTGCCAGCCACGCTTTCCGCATTGCCCCGAAGAAGCAGGCAGAGGCTGGACATCGTATTATCGCTCCAATTCAAAGCTTTGCCATCGAAACCGCGCCATTCCACGTCTTTGCTGCGGTCGGTTTCGCGGGTGGCTCCGTGCAGGAAATCCATTTGCCGCAGGATCGGTGTCTTGTGCCGGAGCCGTGAAAGTGCGGCGGTAAAATCCGTCAGTTCAGGATCCAGTGATGCCCAGTCGATCCATGTGGTCTCGTTGTCCTGACAATAGGCGTTGTTGTTGCCGTGCTGCGTGTGTCCGCCTTCGTCTCCGGCCAACAGCATCGGCGTGCCCTGAGACAGGAACACCGTGGCCAGCATGTTCCGCTGGCGTCTGGCACGCTGGGCGCGGATCGCTGGATCGTCGCTTGGCCCTTCGACACCGAAATTGTCGCTGTAGTTGATCTTGTGTCCGTCGCGATTGCCTTCGCCATTGGCCTCGTTGTGACGGTTCTCGAACTGGGTCGTGTCGGCCAACGTGTAGCCGTCATGCGAGGCGGCGTAGTTGACCGAAGACCATACCCGCCGCCCGCGTTTGTCGAACAGGTAGGCGGTGCCAAGCAGAGCAGACCCCAATTCCTGCGCGCCATGCACATCGCCGCGCCAGAACTTGCGGACGGTGTCGCGGTAGCGGTCGTTCCATTCGGCGACCTTGGCCGGGAAGCCGCCCAACTGGTATCCATCCGGTCCAACATCCCAAGGCTCTGCGATCAGTTTTACATCCGCAAGCACTGGATCTTGCCGTAGCGCGGTCAAAAACCGGCCCGAGCGGTCGAACCCGTCGGCCTCGCGGCACAGTGTGGTGGCCAAATCAAAACGGAAGCCATCAACCCCCATCGCCTGAACCCAAAACCGAAGACTGTCGAGGATCATACGTGTGACAAACGGATGCGTCACGTTCAGCGTGTTTCCGCAGCCCGTGTCATCTATATAGTAGCGGGGCTGGTCGTCTTGCAGACGGTAGTACGCAGCATTGTCGAGACCACGAAATGACAAGGTTGGACCAAGGTGATCACCCTCGGCAGAGTGGTTGTAGACCACGTCCAGAATGACTTCGATCCCGGCGGCGTGGAACCTGTCTACCATCGCACGGAAGCCGCGAACGCCAGCGGGGCCGAAATAGCGCGGTTCGGGCGCAAAAAATCCGACGGTGTTGTAGCCCCAGTAATTCACAAGGCCGCGCCCGGCCAGCGCCCCTTCGGACTTGATCGCCTGCACAGGCAGCAGCTCCACCGCGGTCACACCCAGCTTGGTCAGGTGTTCCAGCATGGCGGGCGAGGCCAACCCCTCGTAGGTGCCGCGCAGCGCCTCGGGCACCTGGGAATGGCGCATGGTCAGACCTTTGACATGGGCCTCATAGATCAGCGTGTCGTGCCAACCCTTGGTCAATGGCTGCGCATCCAGTGGAAACAGCGCCGGGTCCGACACCACGGATTTTGCCACAAATGGCGCGCTGTCGCGGCTGTCAAAGGACAGGTCTGCTTCGGGCGAAGCGTGTTGATAGCCGAAATTCGCCGTATGATCGGTGAGCAGGCCGTGAAACTCGCGCGTGTAGGGGTCGATTAGCAATTTGTTGCGGTTGAACCTGTGCCCCGCCTCTGGCGCATAAGGCCCGGACGCGCGGTAGCCATACAGTGTGCCCGGTTTCACCCCCGGCAAATATCCGTGCCACACCGCACCGGTGCGTTCGGGCAAAGGCAGGCGCATTTCTTCGCGTGTACCATCTTGCGAGAACAGGCACAGAGACACTTGTTCTGCATGTTCCGAAAACACCGCGAAATTGGTCCCGCCACCGTCGAAATGCGCACCCAACCGCGACGGAGAGCCGGGTTCAAACGTGGCAGAAACGGTGTCGTGATAGGTCATCAGACGAGATCGGTGTATAGGTCACTATAGGCTTGGGCAGAGCTGTCCCAACTCACTGGATGACGCATAGCGGCCCGTTGCATGGATTGCCACAGTTTCGGATCGGCATAGGCGTCGACCACGCGATTGATCACCCCGGCCAGACCAGCGGCACTGACATCGCTGAACACGAATCCGGTTGCAGCCTTGGCCAGGATCGCGGCGACATTGGCGTCGATCACCGTGTCCGCCAGACCTCCGGTACGGGCGACAACAGGCAGCGTTCCGTAACGCAGGCCATAAAGCTGCGTCAGCCCACAGGGTTCGAACCGCGACGGGATCAGGATCGCATCGCTACCTGCTTGGAACTGATGAGACAGCGGTTCGTCATAGCCGATATGGGTGGCCACCTGACCGGGGTTGGCTTTTGCGGCCTCCCGGAAGCCGTGTTCAAGTTCGGGCTGCCCCGTCCCCAACACAGCAAGCTGCGCCCCGCGTTCCACCAAATGTGGCACCGCGTCTAGCAAGGCGTCCAACCCCTTTTGGTTGGTCAAACGGCTGACCACGCAGAACAGCGGACCAGAGGTGTCGGTGTTCAATCCCAGCCTTTCGCTAAGTGCGATGCGGTTCGCCGCTTTCCGCTTAAGCGTCTTGGCCTCATAAGGTTGGGCAAGCGACGCGTCCTCGGCAGGGTTCCATGTGTTGGTGTCGATTCCGTTCAGCACACCGCTCAGAACAGACGTTCGCGCCTGTAGCACGCCATCAAGCCCCATTCCGAACTCTGGTGTGAGGATTTCGCGGGCGTAAGTCGGGCTGACTGTGGTGATCCGATCCGAGTACATCAATGCGCCCTTGAGAAAGCTCAGATCGCCGTGGAACTCTAGACCTTCGGGATGGAACCAATCGGTCTTGAGATGCAATCGGTCAAGAACTTGCGGGCCAAATCTGCCCTGAAAGGCGATGTTGTGAATGGTGATGATCGATCGCGGCGTGTCGCGCCCGGCCATGCGCAAGTACACGGGCGCAAGGGACGCTTGCCAGTCATGAGCGTGCAGAACGTCTGGCTGATAGCCCTCAATGGCCCCCATCGCGATGCGGGCACCTGCCATGGATAGGGCCCCGAAACGCAGATGGTTATCGGGCCAGTCGGCACCAGCCTCATCTACATAAAGCCCTCCGGGTCGGTCGAAAAGTTGTGGCGCATCCAGAAGTAAAAGCGGGATACCCTGCGCTTTGACCCTGACAATACGCCCCGGCCCGCCAGGTAGGTCGTCGAACCATGCCACCTCTTCGCCTTTGGGCAAAAGTGGAAAAAGCGACGGGTAGGAGGGCAATACCACCTGTGCGTCCACGTTTACCTGCGCCAAAGCAGCGGGCAACGCGCCAACTACATCCGCCAAGCCCCCCGTTTTCACGAAAGGTGCACATTCCGAGGCGACCATCAGGACCTTCATGTCACTTACCCAGCTTGTCGATCATCTCTTGCGTAATAAGGCAGATACCATTTTCTGTGCGGCGGAACCGCTTGGCATCTTCCTTGGGGTCTTCACCTACGATCAGTCCGGGTGGGATTTGCACACCCCGATCAAGGATCACATTCTTTAGAAACGCGCGGCGTCCTACCTCGGCATAGGGTAGGGCGACCACCCCTTCAAGCTGGGAGAATGAATGCGTCTTAACGCCGGTGAACAGCATACACCGATAGAGCGACGATCCCGAGATGATGCACCCACCCGACACCATCGACGACACCGCCTGTCCCCGACGACCTTCTTCGTTGTGGATGAACTTGGCCGGTGGCGTCAGTTCCGAATAGGTCCAAATCGGCCAGTCTGTGGCGTAGATATCAAGTGCGGGTTCAAAATCGGTAAGGTCGATATTGGCCTGCCAGTAGGCGTCAATCGTTCCGACGTCGCGCCAGTAGGGTTCGGTCTCAAGCCCCGACATCACGCAAGAACGGCTGAACGGATGCGCCCGCGCGCCACCAGCGGCAACGATACCCGGAATGATGTCTTTGCCGAAATCATTGTCCGAGTCCGGGTTCTGAGCGTCTTTTTCGAGGATCTCGTAAAGGTACTCGGCCTCGAACACGTAAATCCCCATGCTGGCCAGCGACTTCGTTTCATCGCCGGGCATCGCGGGTGGATCGGCGGGCTTTTCGACGAAATCAAGAATCTTGTCGGTGTCATCCACCGCCATCACACCAAAGCCCTTGGCCTCTTCGCGCGGCACGGCAATGCAACCCACAGTGACTTTCGCGCCAGAGCGGACGTGTTCCTCGATCATGAAGGAATAGTCTTGCTTGTAGATGTGGTCGCCCGCAAGGATCAGCACATATTTCGGACCATATCCGCGAATGATCGCGATGTTCTGGGTCACGGCATCTGCGGTGCCCTTGTACCAGTTGTCCTCGTTGATCTGCTGCGAGGCGGGCAGGATATCCAGCGACTCGTTGCGTTCGGCCCGGAAGAAACTCCAGCCGCGCTGCATGTGGCGGATCAGGCTATGTGCCTTGTATTGCGTGGCGACACCAATCCGCCGGATGCCTGAATTCACTGCATTGGACAAGGCAAAGTCGATGATGCGTGTCTTGCCGCCGAAATAGACGGCAGGTTTGGCGCGGATGTCGGTCATCTCCTTAAGGCGGCTCCCCCGTCCCCCTGCAAGAATGAACGCCATGGATTGCTGGGCCAGGCTGAACCTATCTTCTTTCATCTCTTTCCTCCCCTTCTTGTCATCTGCCCTTCAGCTGTCTGACAGTTGAAAGAACACGGTCGCCAGCGGCGGCACGGTGATCTCGATTGAATATGGGCAGCCGTGCATCGACATCTCCTGTGCGTCAGCACCGCCCGGATTGCCCGTGTCTGTGCCGCCATAGATCGCGGCATCGGAATTGAATCGCTCTGCCCAATGGCCTGCGTCCGGCACGCCAATGCGGTAATTGGTGCGCGGCACCGGTGTGAAGTTCGACACAACCAGAACTGGGTGCGTGCCATCTTTGCCGTAACGCACCCACGAAAACACTGAATCCGCTGCGTTGCCGCCATCGATCCAGCGGAACCCGTCTTGGGATGTGTCTTTCTCGTAAAGCGCGGGCGTGTGGCAGTAGAGCGTGTTCAGATCCCGCACGAGGTTCTGCATGCCTTTGTGCGGTACATGGTCTAACAGATGCCAATCAAGACTGGTCTCGTTGTTCCATTCCCGAGACTGCGCAAACTCGCAGCCCATGAACAATAGCTTCTTGCCCGGATGCCCCCACATGAACCCGTAATAGGCCCGCAGATTGGCAAAGCGCTGCCAATCGTCACCCGGCATCTTGCCCAGCATCGACCCTTTCCCATGTACCACTTCGTCATGACTGATCGGCAGTATGAAGTTTTCGGAATATGCGTAATGCAGTCCGAATGTCATTTTGTCGTGGTGGTATTTCCGGTTGATCGGGTCTTCGGCCATATAGCGCAGGGTGTCGTTCATCCACCCCATGTTCCACTTGAAGCCGAACCCAAGGCCACCACTGCTGGTCGGCGCACTGACCCCGGGAAAGGCGGTGCTTTCTTCGGCAGCGGTCAGAATACTGTCGTCGGCGGCATAGACCACCTCGTTCATCCGCTGCATGAAGGCGATCGCCTCAAGGTTCTCGCGCCCGCCGTCCTTGTTGGGCACCCATTCGCCCTCTTTCCGCGAATAGTCGCGGTAAAGCATGGAGGCCACTGCATCCACACGCAGCCCGTCGATGTGGTATTCCTCAAACCAGAATTTCGCGTTGGCGATCAGGAAGTTCTGAACCTCTGTCCGGCCATAATTGTAAACCAGCGTGTTCCAGTCGGGGTGGAAGCCTTCCTTGGGGTCGGCATGTTCATAAAGCGCCGATCCGTCGAACCGTCCAAGCCCGTGTTGGTCGGTCGGAAAATGGCCCGGCACCCAGTCAATGATAAGACCAAGCCCCGCCTGATGGCAGGCGTCAACAAAGGCGCGGAAATCCTGCGGTGTGCCAAAACGGGATGTGGGCGCGAATAGCCCAACGGGCTGATAGCCCCACGATCCGCCAAACGGGTATTCTGATACAGGCGTCAGCTCGATATGGGTGAACCCCATGTCACGGACGTAATCCACCAACATCGACGCATGTTCGAGATAGGTCAGCGACCTGTTGCCCTCTTCGGGGACACGCCGCCAGCTTTCCAGATGCACCTCGTAAATCGAAATCGGCTGGTCGGTCTTGTGCTTGGCGCCACGCTTGGACAACCACCCGGCATCCGCCCACTCATACCCGCGCAGATCGCGCACCACCGACGCCGTTGCAGGTGGCAGTTCCGATCCGAAACCCACCGGGTCGGCCTTGAGCGGCAGCAGATTGCCCGCGCCATCAAGGATTTCGTATTTGTAGACGGTGCCGTCTCCCAGATCGGGTAGGAATATCTCATGAATACCCGTAGCACCACGGCGGCGCATCACGTGGCGTCGGCCATCCCAGCCGTTGAAATCGCCAACAACAGACACGCGCGATGCGTTCGGGGCCCAGACGGCGAAGTGGGTTCCGTCCACGCCCTCATGTGTGCAGACATGCGCGCCCACTGCATCCCAAAGCTGAGTATGTGTGCCTTCGCCCAAAAGATACTCGTCCATCTCACCCATCTTGGGGCCAAAGGCATAGGCATCCCGTTCTTCCCAAGCATCGCTGCCGCGCGTCATCCGCAGCCGGTAATCAAACCGCTTTTTCCGGCGCGGGATCACCCCCGCGAACGAACCATCGGCCACCCGCTCCAATGAAGTCAGGGCGCGCCCGGTCTTGGCGTCGATCACCTCAACACTGTCAGCCTCGGGGCGCATCGCCCGCAGCACCAATGCGCCGTCCACCTCGTGCAAGCCCAAAACGGCGAACGGATCACCATGCCGCCCCTGAGCGATTGCGTGTGCGGTGTCCGCGTCGAACAGGGGGGCTTTATGTGTCATGCTGATTTCTCAAGTTTGACTTGGGTCACGCTCTCGGCCCCCCAGATGTCACGGGCATACCCCTTGATCGTGCGGTCGGACGAAAACCAACCCATGCTGGCAGTGTTGACCAGCGCCATCGTGGCCCAGTTCGCCGGGGTGCGGTAGGCGGTGTCTGCGCGGCGTTGCGTGTCGAAGTAGCTGTCGAAATCACAGGTCACGAGGAAGTAGTCGTGATCGTAAAGCATCCCGACAAGCCCGTGATAGCGGCTTGGGTCATGCGGCGCAAAGCGCCCCTCGGCGATCTGGCCCAATACCCGCTGTAGGCGCGGGCTGGCCTCGATCGCGGCGCGGGCGAAGCCATGATGCGTGCGGCGCTCCATCACTTCTTGCGCCGTCAGGCCAAAGAGAAAGAAGTTTTCGGAACCCACATGATCGCGGATTTCGACGTTTGCACCGTCCAGCGTGCCGATGGTCAGCGCGCCGTTTAGGGCAAACTTCATGTTGCCGGTGCCCGACGCCTCTTTGCCCGCAGTCGAGATCTGTTCAGACAGGTCCGCGGCCGGGATAAGCCGTTCGGCCATCGTCACGTTGTAATTCGGCGGATACACGATCTTGAGCTTGTCGCCCGTCACCTCGTCGGCATTGATCACTGCTGCGACGTCGTTGATCAGTCGAATGATATCCTTGGCCACGAAATATCCCGGCGCTGCCTTGCCGCCGAAAATCTTTACTCGTGGGGTCCAGTTTGCGTTCGGGGTGTCGCGCATGTCATTCCACAACGCGACAGTCTCCAAAAGGTTCATCAATTGGCGTTTGTATTCGTGGATACGCTTGATCTGCACGTCGAACATTGCGTCGGGATCAAGCGTCACGCCCATCGTCTGACCGATCCAGTTAGACAGGTTCACCTTGTTCTCGCGCTTTGACGCAGTGAAGGCTTTGATAAACGCAGCATCGTTGCGCTTTGATTTAAGCGCTGTGAGCTGTTCCAGATCGGCCACCCAACCGTCGCCGATGGTGTCGGTGATCAGATGGCGCAACGATGGGTTGCAGCCATGTAGCCAGCGGCGGGGCGTGATGCCGTTGGTCTGGTTGATGATCCGCGTCGGGTGGATGCGGTGCAGATCGGCAAACACGGTTTCCTTGACGAGATCGGTGTGCAGCGCCGACACTCCGTTGACTTTGTGCGCCATGATGAACGCCAATTCACCCATGCGCACATCGCCATGCTCCAGAATGCGCGGGCTGTCGGGAAACTCGGTCTGTTGCGCGCTTTCGATGGCGCGGATGATTTCCAAATGGCGCGGCAGTATGCGGCCCATCAGATGTTCGCTCCACCGTTCCAACGCTTCGGGCAACAGCGTGTGGTTGGTGTAGGCCAAACATTTGCGCGCCAGCGGGATGGCCTCTTCCATCGGGATGTCGTGCTCATCCACCAGAATGCGCACCAGTTCCGGTCCGGCAATGGCCGGGTGTGTATCGTTCAATTGGATTGCGACGTAATCGGGCAGGGCGCGGATATCGTCGTGATCCTTCAGATAGCGGCGCAACAGGTCCATGAGGGATGCTGCGGTAAAGAAATACTCTTGCTTGAGACGCAATTCCTTGCCGCTTTCGGTGGTGTCATCGGGATAAAGAACGCGGCTGATCGTGCGCGCCAACGCCTCTGACCGACCGGCGGACAGATAATCTCCCCGGTTAAAGCTTTCGAGATCGAATTCTTTGGCAGGTTCCGCTGACCACAGGCGTAGCGTGTTGCCCCACTCACCTTTCCAACCGACAACCGGTGTGTCGTGGGCAGTCGCCATCACCACTTCGCCGCAATGCCAATTGGCTTTGCCGTCGTGGTGTTCGACATGCCCACCAAAGCCGATCTTGTATCGCGACTCTGGTCGCTCGAATTCCCACGCATGGCGTTGCGTTAGCCATGTTTCGGGCTTTTCCACCTGCTGTCCTTGCGCAAAACTTTGTTCGAACAGTCCGTGTTCATAGCGGATGCCATAACCAAAAGCCGGGATGCCCAGCGTGGCCAGTGAATCCATGAAACACGCCGCCAGTCGCCCAAGCCCGCCATTGCCAAGCGCCGCATCGGGTTCGTCATGCACGATGGTGTCGTAATCCTGACCCAACTCGGCAATCGCCGCCTTCACCGTCTCTTCCATCTGAAGATTCGAGATCATGTCCTCGATCAATCGCCCGATCAGGAACTCCATCGACAGGTAATACACGCGCTTTGGCGAAGCTGCGTAGGTTTCTTTGGTCGAACGAAACCAGGTCTCGACCATCTGGTCCCGCAACACGAGCGAAACAGCGAGCCGCCAATCATAGGTCGATGCATTTTCGGCATCTTTACCCAGCGAATATTTGAGGCGGTTCAAAATGTCGGTTTTCATGGTCATTTGAATGCGTTCCAGGGTCAATTCAATGGTTGCGATAGCGCTAACATGGCCTCGTATACTCAATGCAAACGAAATTTCCACTGAAAGCAAGAAATTTTACGCGCGTAAATTTCTTGGCGACGCGCGCCGATCTGTAAGGCCATGCATGGTTTTTAAGCAGTTTCAAGGTATTGCGACCCGCGTCAGAGCGTTTGAAGCGATCGTTTCTGAGTGCCGACCGTGTCAAAATTGTCTGCCGAAAGCCACGTCTCAAAGCGCAATCTAAGCTTTGGCCACTCTTTGTCGAGAATCGAAAACCACGCAGTGTCGCGATTTCGACCCTTGTAGTGGGTCGCTTGGCGAAAGGTACCTTCATAGGTGAACCCTAGCCGTTCTGCCGCGTGACGCGATGGCGCGTTTAGCGCGTCACACTTCCATTCGTAGCGACGATACCCCAGCTCATCAAAGGCGCGCTGCATCATGAGGAACTGAAATTCGGTCGCAGCGCGGGTGCGTTGTAAAGCGGGGGATAGGTTGATGAACCCTACCTCGATGCTGGAACTGGCCGGGGCAATGCGCAGATAACTTGCGTGCCCCACGGCACGCCCTTCGACAACAATCGCATGCATCAGCGGATCATCTCTGGATGCCGTCTCTTCGACCCACGCACCGAAATTGGCGGCGTCGTGATAGGGGCCGTTGGGCAAATAGGTCCAGATGCGATCTTCGGTGTCGGCGCGGAATGCATGATAAAGATCGTTTGCATGTTCCACGGACAGAGGCACCACAGAACAATACCGCCCCACCATATCGGTGCGCGGCGGCACCGGGCGGGGCGATGTGTCGGCAAGAGGTAAGCCGACGGGTTGGCCCAGCGCGTTGTCGCGCTGGCCGGTGATCAGAGGGTCACTCACCCAAATTCGCGACCCAAGGCTTCGTCAACCGACGCGATGATCTGGTTGATGTCGTCCTTGGTCGCGATCAGCGCAGGGCTGAAGCAGAGCGTGTTGTTGTAACCGGGCAGGGACCGATTGGTCGCGCCGATAATGATGCCTTGCTGCATGCAGTCAGCCACAACCTTCTGCACTCGCTTTTCCGCCATCGGCGTGCGGCTCTCGCGGTCTTCGACCAGTTCGGCACCAAGGAACAGACCCTTGCCGCGCACGTCGCCGATCACCTCGTGCTTGTCCGCCAGCGCGTGAAGCTGGTCGAGCATGTAGGCGCCCATCGCTGTGGTGTTATCCAGCAGACCTTCGTCTTCGATGATGCGCATGTTTTCCAGTGCCGCCGCCGGGCCTGCCGTGCAGCCGCCAAAGGTGGAAATGTCGCGGAAATAGTTCATCGGATCGTCGGCGTTGTCCTTGAACATCGAGAACACGTCTTCGGTTGTCACAAGGCACGCGATCGCGGCATAGCCCGAGGCCACGCCCTTGGCCATCGTCACCATGTCAGGCTGAACGCCGTAATGCTGGTAACCGAACCATGTGCCGGTGCGGCCGACGCCACAGACCACTTCGTCGATATGCAGCAGGATGTCGTACTTACGGCAAATCTCTTGCACGCGGTCCCAATAGCCCTGTGGCGGAGTGATGACACCGCCACCGGCTGTGACCGGCTCGAGGCAGAGCGCACCAACAGTGTCTGGGCCTTCGCGCAGGATCACCTGTTCGATTTGGTCCGCAGCCCACTCGCCGTAATTTTCGGTTGGGGCACCCTGATCACCTGCACGGTATTCAAGGCAATGCGGCACGCGCACGAAACCGGGTGTGAATGGCCCGTACTGCGCGTTGCGCTCGTCCTGACCACCCGCTGACAGGCAGCTGATGGTGGTGCCATGGTAATCTCGGTCGCGGTAGAGGATCTTGTGCTTCTGCCCGCCATAGCGCTTGTGCGCGATCTGGCGGACCATCTTGAACGCCTTCTCATTCGCTTCAGAGCCGGAGTTCGTATAGTAAACACGGGTCATGCCCGGCATCTTCGAGATCAGCTTCTCCGAGAAGAGCGCACCGGGGATCGAACCGGCGGACCCGGCAAAATAGTTCAGCTTCAGCAACTGGTCATAGACTGCTTTGGCGATGCTTTCGCGGCCATAGCCCACGTTCACGGTCCAGACGCCACCGGACACAGCATCAAGGTGCTCTTTGCCCTTTTGGTCCCAGACCCTCATGCCCTTGCCCTCGACGATGATCCGGGGATCGTTCGTCTCGAACGGCTTGTGCTGGATCAGGTGGTGCCAGACATGGGCGCGGTCGGCTTCAACCACGTGTGAAAGATCGTTTTGGGACAATGTACCGTCCATGGTCGTCACCTCCGTTTGAGAATCAAAATGGGCCGGACGCGACAGTCGCTCTGGCACTATCATCTTGATCACAACAGCTGTCAGGCGTTAGGGCCAGACCTACTGCACAGATAAGTCCAAATTAAACGGTATTCAAAGCGGTTCAGCCGAAACTTTCAGCGGATCAAGAGCCGTCTGTTGCAGGCGCGTCAGCAGGTGCACCGTTGATCATGCCCATAAGCACGGTAACCTGTTCATCTAACCATACCCGAAGCTGATCAACCAATGTCACATACGAGTCCATTGGTGCCTTCAACTGCGGCACGGTCTCACCAACCTGCGGGGCATACACATAAAGCGCAGCCGCAATCGCAAATAATAGGATCGTGTAAATGAAACCGCGACCAAAACCACCAGAGGGCTCGTCCTCGTCTTCCAGATCGGCCTGAACGCTGCGCATGTCTTTGCGTTCATTCGAGGCGCGCAGCGTCTGGTTGATTTCTTCCACATCCGGCAACATGTCGCGCCGGGATTTCGGGCGGTCCGCTACAGCCGAGGCAGCAGCGGCCACTGCCGCGGCCTCCGGATCTTCGCCACGCAGCTTACGCATCCGTTCCTGGGCCTGACGGGCGCGCTTTGCCGCCTCGTCTTCAGGTTCTTGCAAACCAAGATCGGGCTGCTCTTCAAGGCCACCGCTATCAGCTTGGCGCGCGCGCGTTTCCAGTTCGGCCTCTTCGCGCAGGATATCTGCAATCGACGGGTCAAGCTCGCGGCGTTTAGGTGGCGACGATGGTGGCGAACTGCCTGGCGCGGCCTCTTGGTTTACGGAAGGTCGACCATCGACATCCGCATCCACCTCGGGATGCCAAACGGCATCTTTCGGGGCTCTGGCTTCGGCTTCAAGAGCTTCCGGTGTGGCGCTGGCATCGGGGCTCTGAAACCACGTGTTGCCGCAATTGGAACACTGAACGTCCCGGCCATCCTCAGGTATGACGTCGTCCGGGACTTCGTATTCCGCCCCACAACTTGGACATTTCAGCCGCATATTGCCTGCTGCCCCTTTACTCAGTTGGCCTGAATTTTGCGGCCAACCCACATGCTTCTTGTTGAAAACGCACAATAGGCGCGGGTGTGCGCATGTAAATGCCTATTGTGACCGTCCCGGCGCATTGAAACCTTCACGATGCTCAGGCACAACAACGCCGAACCAGTGGCAGGGACCAGACCGCCGTGATCGAGTTGGAAAATGTGGCCTACAGTTATGGCGGCGGAGAATTGTTGACGGACATGACCCTGAACGTCGCGCCGGGGTCGTTTCATTTCCTCACCGGCCCTTCGGGATCAGGCAAAACCACCTTCCTCAAACTATGCTACGGTGCGCTTCAGGCGACCGCTGGACATGTCCGTTTGTTCGATCGCGATGTGCGCAGCCTGAGCCGCGATGATGTGGCGATCCTGCGCCGCAAGATCGGTGTAGTGCATCAGGATTGCCAGTTTCTTGACCATCTACCAGTGACCGAAAACGTCGCCTTGCCGCTGACCGTTTCTGGGCAAGACCCCGATGGCGCCGATGCCAATCTCAAGGAACTCATGGCCTGGGTCGGCCTGACCGCGCGCGCCTACGCCTTGCCGCCAGAGCTGTCGGGGGGCGAACGCCAACGCGCCGCCTTGGCCCGTGCCGTGATCATGTCACCCGATGTGATCCTCGCGGATGAACCCACCGGCAATATCGACTGGGAGATGTCGCAGCGTTTGCTGACCCTGCTGGTCGAACTCAACCGCATGGGCAAAACGATTATGATCGCCACGCATGATCTGGGCCTCATCCGAGCAGCCAAGGCGCAGGTGCAAACGCGGGTTCTGCGGATCTCGAACCGCCGGCTTCAAATGGCAGGAGCCGACCTGTGAGGCTCGACCTACGCACAGCGGCAAGGATGCTGCAATTTGACGAACGCGCGGACCGCGTCGTGCCGCCCACTGGGTTTACAGCGCGGCTGACACTGTTCAGCGCTTTTGCGATGTCGTTCCTTGTGGTCTTTGCGTTGGCTCTGTCGTTGGCCGCAGGGCGCGTGGCGGACCGTTGGGGCAATGAACTTGCGCAATCCTCGACTCTGCGTATCTCGGCTCCAGCCGGAGAGGTCGCAACCCAGACCGAAGCGGCCCTGCGTGTGTTGCGCACCACGCCCGGGATCGTCGGCGCCCGCGCTTTGACGCTTGATGAACAGCGTGGCTTGCTGGCACCGTGGTTCGGGGCTGATCTTCCCATAGATGATCTGCCGCTGCCGCAGCTGATCGACATCACTGAGACCGACGGCGGCTACGACGCGGCAGGCCTGCGTCTGCGTCTGGCCGCCGAAGCGCCCGCCGCTGTTCTGGATGACCACGCTCGTTGGCGCCGCCCGCTGATCGACGCGGCGGCGCGGTTGCGCCTGCTGGGCTGGGCGTCGATCTTGCTGATCGCGACCGCCACCGCGGCGATGGTGACGCTTGCCGCGAATGCAGCCCTTGCCGCTAATGCGCAGGTGATCGCCGTGCTCCGGCTGGTTGGGGCCAAGGACACTTATATCGCCAGTGCTTTTGTCCGGCGCTTTGCCTTGCGCGCTCTGACCGGGGCCGCGTTTGGCACATTAACCGGGATCGTCGCCCTGATGCTTGTGCCGTCGGGTAGCGAAAGCGCGGGGGTGCTCACTGATCTAAGCATCCAGGGCATCGGTTGGGTCTGGGTGTTGCTGATCCCACCGCTTTCAGGGCTGGTCGCATTTGTCGCCACGCGCTATGCGGCGGGACGCGTTTTGGAGGACTTGGCCTGATGGCATATGCAATCCAGTGGGTGCGCTCACTGCTGTTCGTGATCTCGGTCTATGTGGCCATCGCAGTGGTGGGCCTTGGGCTTTTCCCGTGGGCCTTGGTGTCGCGCAAAGGTGCGCGAGTAGGTTGTATGAGCGTCTGTCGCTACGTGCGTTGGGCTGCGCCGTGGATGATCGGGCTCAAGACTGAAATCCGAGGCACACCGCCCGACTACGAATGTATCGTCGCGTCCAAACACCAAAGCTTTCTGGATGTATTTCTTGTCTTTTCGGCGGTGCCTGCCGGTAAATTCATCATGAAAAGTATCCTGAAATACGCCCCCATCGTCGGTCAATACGGGCTGCGCATCGGCTGTATCCCGGTGGACCGCGGCAAACGTGCAGCCGCGATCAAGCAGATGGTCGACGGGGTGAAGAAAGGCACAGCAACCCCCGGACAGCTCATCATCTACCCGCAAGGCACCCGTATCGCGCCCGGAGTGAAAGCGCCTTACAAGGTAGGGACAGCGGTTCTTTATGAGCAACTGAACCAGCCCTGTGTGCCCGTGGCGGCCAATGTTGGCCTGTTCTGGCCCAAGCGTGGCATCTACCGCAAGCAGGGCACTGCCGTTGTCGAGTTTCTTGAACCGATCCAACCTGGTCTGAAGCGTGACGCGTTCCTGGCCGAACTTGAAACCCGGATCGAAACCGCCTCCAATCGTCTCAACGAAGAGGCCGGATACCATGCGCCGCATTGAAACCATATCGGACCTTGAAACGCTGTATGACGATGCTGTTCCCGCATCGTTGAGCAAGGTCGCTGACCACCTGACCCCAAGCTATCGCCGCTGGATTGAGGCCGCGCGCTTCTGCGTCATTTCGACTGCCGGATCGCGGGGCACGCACGGAACGCCGCGTGGCGATATCGACCCGGTGGTGCGGGTGGCCGATCCACATACGATCCTGCTGCCTGACTGGCGTGGCAACAACCGACTGGACGCGCTGCGCGATCTGGTCGAGGACCCGCGCATCGCATTCTTATTCCTGATCCCCGGCACCAAGACGACGGTGCGGGTCAACGGCAAGGCGTGGGTTACCGATGATGCAGGCCTACGCGCGAGTTTCGAGAAGAAGAACATTCTACCCGCCACCGTGATCGTGACCGAAGTGTCCGAGGTCTACACCCAATGTGCCAAAGCGCTGATGCGATCGGGCCTGTGGGACGGGGCGCCGCTGCCCGACGGCTTGCCAACTGTGGGTGATATCCTTGCCGATATGACTGACGGCGCTTTGGGCGGTCCAGAGTATGATGCCAACTACGAGGTGAACGCCATTCCACGGATGTGGTGATCAGCGGTGTTGATCAATGAGCACCGGATTGCCGTCGGGATCGGTCAGTACGATATGCGAAGGGCCTGTGCCCTCTGGGGCAGTTTCCACGTCCAGCATCAGGCCTTTTGATTTTAGGTTCGCCTGAATTGTGCGGAGATCCATGAAGTCGTCGAGCGGTTGCGCTGATTGATCCCAGCCGGGATTGAAGGTCAGGGTGTTCTTGTCGAACATGCCTTGGAACAGACCCAGGACGCTGTCGCCGTTCTTGAGCATAAGCCAACCGGCGTCGGCGTCGCCGCCAAAGGTCTCAAACCCAATCGTTTCATAAAATGTCTTCGAGGCGGTGAGGTTTTTCACCGCGAGGCTCATCGAAAATGCGCCAAGATGCATGTTCCGTCCTTTCTCTGTGCTGACACCGAGTAAGCGTACCACAAAATCCGACCGTACGGTCCCTTTCCATATCCTTAACGCTTGAACGGCAGGTTCACCTCACGTTGCGCAACGAGCGGAAAGGGTCACTCCCACACCGCGATCTGATGGATGGTTTTCCGTATTGGCGGTGACGCGCCGACCTTGAGAAACCGGTTTCACGAAGGCCCGGACACGGGCACAGGTCCGGGGAGCGATCCCCGATTGATCGGAAGACCGTCAGCCCAGCGGGGCGGCGCCGCTTCTTTCAGAGATTAGGAAAGGCTCTTTGAAGAGCCTGAAATACGCGGTTTCGAAACCGCGCGACCAAGCGCGTTTGAACACGGTTGGGAGAAGCCTTTTGAAAAGGCTTCCCCCGAACCCATGGGTTTACATGTGGATGGCACCATCGCCACAGGCCAACGCCGCTTCGCGCACCGCTTCGGAATAGGTCGGGTGTGCGTGACAGGTCAGAGCCAGATCCTCGGCCGATGCACCAAACTCCATTGCTACACAGATCTCGTGAATGAGATCGCCCGCCATCGGGCCGATGATATGTGCGCCCAGAATGCGGTCGGTGTCCTTGTCCGCGAGTATTTTCACGAACCCGTCGGCGGCAAAGTTCGCTTTGGCGCGACCGTTGCCCATAAAGCTGAACTTGCCGACCTTGTAGTTGCGGCCCGCTTCTTTGAGCTGTTCCTCGGTTTGGCCGACATTGGCCACTTCGGGGTGGGTGTAGATCACGCCCGGAATGACGCCGTAGTTCACATGGCCTGCCTTGCCCGCGATCACCTCGGCGCAGGCCATGCCTTCGTCCTCGGCTTTGTGGGCCAGCATTGGGCCATCAATGCAATCACCGATGGCGTAGATGCCTTTGACGTTGGTTTGCCAATGCGCGTTGGTCTTGATCTGGCCGCGCTGCGACATCTCGATCCCCAGCGCATCAAGACCAAGTCCATCGGTATAGGGTCGGCGGCCTGTCGCGACGAGCACAACATCCGCGTCCATGGTGTGTTCGCTGTCATCCTTACGCAGTTTATAGGTGACTTTGGCTTTGGACTTGGAAGCGTCAACACCTTGCACAGCAGCGCCAAGGGTGAATTTCAGCCCTTGTTTCTGAAGCAGTTTCTGGAAAGTCTTCTGTACCTCCCCGTCCATGCCGGGGGTGATGGCGTCGAGGAATTCGATCACTTCGACCTCTGTCCCGAGACGACTGTAGACCGATCCCAGTTCCAGTCCGATCACACCTGCACCGATCACGATCATCTTTTTCGGGATCTTCGGCAGTGTCAGCGCGCCGGTGGAGGTCACGACGACTTTCTCGTCGATCTCGATGCCGGGAAGGCTGCTGGCCTCAGAACCCGAGGCCACGATGATGTTCTTGGCGTCATGCACGGCGTCGCCGACCTTGACCTTGCCCGCTTCGGGGATGGAGCCCCAACCCTTGAGCCAGTCGATCTTGTTCTTCTTGAACAGGAACTCGATGCCTTTGGTGTTCTGGCCGATCACGTCGTCCTTGTAGGCGAGCATCTGCTTCCAGTCGACGGACGGGGATTTGCCCTTGAGGCCCATCTTGGCGAAGTTGTGTTCCGCTTCGTACAACTGGTGACTGGCGTGCAGCAGTGCCTTTGAGGGGATGCAGCCGACGTTCAGGCAGGTGCCGCCCAAAGTCTCGCGTCCCTCGACGCAGGCGGTTTTCAGGCCCAGCTGCGCGCAGCGGATCGCGGCCACGTAGCCGCCGGGGCCGGAGCCGATGACGATGACGTCGTATTGTGCCATTTTGCGGTGTCCTTTTTGGTCTGTCGGTTGGGGGCCAGCCCCCAAACCCCCGGAGTTTAGGGGCAAGATGAAGTTACAAAAGTGCTGCGAGCAGCAGGTAGAGCGTGGCTGCGAAACCAATCGCCCAGATCAGGGAGCGCCACGGCACCCAGCCGAAGACATAGGCGGGCACGTAGAGGACCCGGGCGGCGAGGTAGATGGCGCAGGCGATGGCGGTGCTGCCGTCGCCCTGACCGGAATACGTGATCACCATCACGGCGATGCCGAACAGGATCAGCCCTTCGAAATGGTTGTTCATCGCCCGTTGCAAACGACCTGCTTTGCCGGTGAGTTGCACTGGTGCGTCGCGCGGGCTGAGCGCCTTTTTGGTGCCAACCTGCATTTGCGCGGTGATGGAGTAGGCGGCGAATTGCACGACTTGTAACAGGGCGGCGAGGGTGAGGGCGGTGAGTTCGGGGGTCATAAGCACATCCCGTGGTGCGTGAAATCACGCACCCAACCAAGTGGCAGGGTGCGTGCGCGCATCTTTACAGATCCATCAGCAACCGGCGCGGATCCTCGAGCGCTTCTTTGACGCGGACGAGGAAGGTCACGGCGCCTTTGCCGTCGACAATGCGGTGGTCGTAGCTGAGGGCCAGATACATCATCGGGCGGATTTTGATTTCGCCGTTGATGACCATCGGGCGGTCCTGGATCTTGTGCATGCCGAGGATGCCCGACTGCGGCGGGTTCAGGATCGGTGAGGACATGAGCGAGCCGTAAACACCACCGTTGGAGATGGTGAACGTGCCGCCCTGCATTTCGGCCATCGACAGCTTGCCATCGCGGGCGCGGCGGCCTTTTTCGGCAATCGCTTTCTCGATCTCGGCAAAGCTCATCTGGTCGGCGTCGCGGATGACCGGAACCACCAGACCTTGCGGTGTACCAGCAGCGACGCCCATGTGAACAAAGTTCTTGTAGACGATGTCGGTGCCGTCGATCTCGGCGTTGACTTCAGGCACTTCCTTGAGCGCGTGGCAGCAGGCCTTGGTGAAGAACGACATGAAACCGAGGCGCACGCCGTGTTTCTTCTCAAAGAGATCCTTGTACTCTTTGCGCAGTGCCATCGTCTCGGTCATGTCCACCTCGTTAAAGGTGGTCAGGATCGCGGCGGTGTTCTGCGCGTCTTTGAGGCGGCGGGCGATGGTTTGGCGCAAGCGGGTCATCTTAACCCGTTCTTCGCGGGCGGCGTCATCGGAGCTGACCGGACCGCGCGGCGCCGGGGCGGAAGACGTTTGCGCGGCGGGTGCGCTGGCTGCGGCGGCGACGGCCTTGGCCACATCTTCTTTCATAACGCGGCCATCACGGCCCGAACCCTGTACCTGATCGGCGGAGAGGCCTGCTTCGGCCATGGCTTTCTTGGCGGAGGGGGCGTTTTCCACGTCTGCGCCACCGGTGCCGGACGGTTGCGCCGCTGGGGCGGCGGCGGTTTGTGCCGGTGCGGAGGCCGCGGCACCGGCGCTGCCGCCGATCACGCCAAGTTTGCCACCGGCTGCAACGGTTGCACCTTCGGTTGCCAGGATTTCGGACAGCACACCGGCGGTGGGGGCGGGCACTTCGACCGAGACCTTATCAGTTTCCAACTCGCAGAGCATTTCGTCCTGCGCGACGGTGTCGCCAACTTTCTTGAACCATGTGGAGACAGTCGCTTCGGACACGGATTCACCCAGGGTGGGGACCATGACGTCAACCGCTGTGCTGCTGTCGCCCGAGGGCGCGGCTGCTGCTGCTGCTGCGGGGGCGTCGGCCTTGGCGGGCGTTGCCGCAGCAGCGCCACCTTCGGCAATGTTGGCGAGCAGGGCGTCGACGCCTACGGTTTCGCCTTCACCGGCAACGATGTCGGCCAGTGTGCCAGCAACGGGCGAGGGCACTTCCACCGTCACCTTGTCGGTTTCCAGTTCACACAGCATTTCGTCCACGGCAACGCTGTCGCCCGGCTTCTTGAACCATGTGGCGACCGTGGCTTCTGTCACGGATTCACCCAAGGTGGGCACACGCACTTCGGTTGTCATGTCTTAGTTCCCTTCGATCGTCAGCGCGTCGTTCACGAGCGCTGTTTGCTGTGCTTTGTGTTGGCTGGCCAGACCCGTTGCCGGGGAGGCCGATGTGGCGCGGCCCACGTAGCGGGGGCGCGGGTGCTTGGCGTTGATGCGGCCCAGAACCCATTCGAGGTTCGGCTCCATGAATGTCCAGCCGCCCTGGTTCTTTGGTTCTTCCTGGCACCAGATCATCTCGGCCTGCGGGAAGCGTTCCAATTCCTTGACCGCTGAGATGGCCGGGAACGGGTAGAACTGTTCGAACCGCAGAATGTAGACGTCATCGATCCCGCGAGCGTCCCGTTCTTCAAGCAGGTCGTAGTAGACCTTGCCCGAACACATCACGACGCGTTTGATCTTGTCATCGGCTTTGAGCTTGGTGTCCGAATTGCCGTATTGCGCGTCGTCCCACAGGACGCGGTGGAAGCTGGACCCTGTGGTGAATTCCTCGGTCTTGGAGACCGCCAGCTTGTGACGCAAAAGCGATTTCGGCGTCATCAGGATCAGCGGTTTCCGGAAGGACCGGTGAAGCTGGCGACGCAGTATGTGGAAGTAGTTGGCCGGGGTGGTGCAGTTGGCCACGATCCAGTTGTCCTGACCGCTCATTTGCAGGAAGCGTTCAAGGCGTGCGGAAGAGTGTTCCGGGCCCTGACCCTCAAACCCGTGCGGCAGGAGGCAGACCAGACCGGACATGCGCAGCCACTTGCTTTCACCCGAGCTGACGAACTGGTCGAACATGATCTGAGCGCCGTTGGCGAAGTCGCCGAACTGGGCTTCCCACAACGTCAACGCGTTCGGTTCTGCCAGCGAGTAGCCGTATTCAAAGCCCAGAACCGCGTATTCCGACAGGGCGGAGTCGATCACTTCGTAGCGCGATTGGCCCTCACGGATGTGGTTGAGCGGGTAGTACCGTTCTTCCGTGTCCTGATTGACGATGCCCGAATGACGCTGGCTGAACGTACCACGTGTGCTGTCCTGACCGGCAAGGCGAACCGGGTAGCCTTCGGTGAGCAACGAGCCAAAGGCCAACGCCTCTGCAGTGGCCCAATCAAAGCCCGCGCCCGTTTCGAACATATCTTTACGGGTGTCGAGCAGACGCGCCACTGTTTTGTGCACCGGAAAACCGTCGGGCAAGCGGCTGAGTGATTCACCGACCTGAGACATCGTTTCGGGGCTGATCGCGGTCTGGCCGCGCTGGTAGTCGTCTACGTTCTGACGGTCGAGATGGCTCCAGCGCCCATCCAGCCAGTCCGCCTTGTTGGGCTTGTATGTCTTGCCGGATTCGAACTCTTCGTTCAGGTGCGCCTGGAACGCGGCCTTCATGTCCTCGATTTCGCCTTCGGGGATCAGGCCGTCCTTGACCAGACGCTCGGTGTACAGCGACAGGGTGGTCTTCTGCTGTTTGATCTTCTTGTACATCAAGGGGTTTGTGAACATCGGTTCATCCCCCTCGTTGTGACCAAAGCGGCGGTAGCAGAAAATGTCGATGACAACGTCTTTGCCGAATTTCTGGCGGTATTCGGTTGCGACCTTGGCGGCGTGGACCACCGCTTCGGGGTCGTCGCCGTTAACGTGGAAGATCGGGGCTTCGACGACCAGTGCGTTATCGGTCGGGTAGGGCGACGAGCGCGAGAAGTGCGGCGCGGTGGTAAAGCCGATCTGGTTGTTCACAACGATATGAACCGTGCCGCCGCTGCGGTGGCCGCGCAGACCCGACAGGGCGAAACATTCGGCTACGACGCCCTGACCTGCAAAGGCCGCATCGCCGTGTAGCAGGATTGGCATGACCTTGCGGCGCTCGGCATCGCCCATCTGGTCTTGCTTGGCGCGTACCTTACCCAGAACCACCGGGTTCACCGCTTCGAGGTGCGACGGGTTGGCGGTCAGCGACAGGTGGACAGAATTGCCGTCAAACTCGCGGTCGGAGGAGGCGCCGAGGTGGTACTTCACATCGCCCGAGCCGTCGACATCTTCTGGCTTGAAGCTGCCGCCCTGGAATTCATTGAAGATCGCGCGATAGGGTTTCTGCATCACGTTGGCCAGAACCGACAGGCGGCCGCGGTGCGGCATACCGATGACGATTTCCTGAACGCCAAGGTTACCGCCGCGCTTGATGATCTGCTCCATTGCGGGGATCAGGCTTTCGCCACCGTCCAGACCAAAGCGCTTGGTGCCCATGTATTTGACATGGAGGAATTTCTCGAAGCCTTCTGCCTCGACCATCTTGTTGAGGATCGCCTTGCGGCCTTCGCGGGTGAAGGCGACTTCCTTTCCGTATCCTTCGATCCGTTCCTTCAGCCACGCGGACTGTTCGGGATCGGAAATGTGCATGTATTGCAGCGCGAAGGTGCCGCAATAGGTGCGGCGCACGATGTCGAGAATTTCGCGCATCGACGCGATCTGGAGACCCAGCACGTTGTCGATGAATATCGGACGGTCCATGTCGGCTTCGGTGAAACCGTAGGATTTCGGATCGAGTTCCGGGTGTGCCGTTTGCTCGCGCATGCCCAATGGGTCGAGATCGGCGGCGAGATGCCCCCGGATACGGTAGGCGCGGATAATCATCAGAGCGCGGATGGAGTCGAGGACCGCGCGCTGGATCGCGTCATCGGTGATCTCTACGCCTTTTTCCTGCGCCTTGGCCTTGATCTTGTCGCCCGCGCCTTTGATCTCTGCCGGCGCGACGGGCCATTGGCCATCCAACGCGGCGGTCAGATCGTCATTCGGCATCGGCGGCCAGTCGGGGCGTGCCCAGCTAGGACCGGTCGCTTCTTTTTTGACGCTGACTTCGTCATCGCCAAGTTGCCGGAAGAACGCCTGCCACGCTTCGTCGACCGCGTTGGGGTCGTTCGCATACCGCGCGTACATCTGTTCAAGATATGCCGCGTTGTGCCCCTGCATAAAGCTGGAGGCGTGGAAGAGATCGTTAGGGCTTTGATCCGTCATGTGTCGTGGTCCTCCCGAACCGGTCTGATCAAGCAGCAGGAAAGCGGATCATGCGATCCGCTATCGCGCGGCTTTTTTGTTTGTGCGCAAGCCGGGCATATGCCCGGCCTACCTTTGTCGTGATGTAGGGTGACGTCAAACCACCCTACGCGGGCCTTTAGCCCTTGATCGCTTCGAGAACAGCTTCGCCAAGGCTGGCGGGGCTTTCAGCAACGACGATGCCTGCGGACTTCATAGCTTCGATCTTGTCTTCGGCACCACCTTTGCCACCGGCGACGATTGCGCCTGCGTGGCCCATGCGGCGGCCCGGAGGGGCTGTGCGGCCTGCGATGAAGCCTGCGGTCGGCTTCCAACGGCCTTTTTTCTTCTCATCAGCTAGGAACTGCGCCGCTTCTTCTTCGGCCGAGCCACCGATCTCACCGATCATGATGATGCTCTCGGTTTCGTCATCCGCAAGGAACCATTCCAGAACGTCGATATGCTCGGTGCCCTTGATCGGGTCGCCGCCGATGCCGACGCAGGTGGACTGGCCCAGACCCACATCGGTGGTCTGCTTGACCGCCTCATAGGTGAGCGTGCCGGAGCGCGACACAACGCCGACGCTACCGCGACGGTGGATGTGGCCAGGCATGATGCCGATCTTGCAGGCGTCGGGTGTGATGACACCGGGGCAGTTCGGGCCGATGAGGCGCGAAGAAGAGGTTTCAAGCGCGCGCTTTACGCGCATCATGTCCATGACCGGGATGCCTTCGGTGATACACACGATCACTTCCATTTCGGCGTCGATCGCTTCGAGGATCGAGTCCGCTGCGAAGGGCGGCGGGACGTAGATCACTGTCGCGTTCGCTTCGGTTGCGTGCTTGGCCTCGTGGACCGAGTTGAAAACCGGCAGGTCGAGATGGGTCATCCCGCCTTTGCCAGGGGTGACACCGCCGACCATCTTGGTGCCATAGGCGATGGCCTGTTCGGTGTGGAAGGTGCCCTGCGAGCCGGTGAGGCCCTGACAGATCACTTTGGTGTTTTCGTCGATGAGGACTGCCATCTGGCGTTCTCCTGAGTAGGGTGCGTGATTTTACGCACCGATCGTTCCGGGAAGATGCGCGAAATCACGCACCCTACGAATTATCCTTTGACCGCTTTCACGATCTTCTGGGCACCGTCCTTGAGGTCGTCGGCGGCGATCACGTCGAGACCGGAGTTCTGAATGATCTCCTTGCCCTTTTCGACGTTCGTGCCTTCGAGGCGCACAACCAGAGGAACCTGAAGACCGACCTCTTTCACAGCAGCGATCACGCCTTCCGCGATCACATCGCAGCGCATGATGCCGCCGAAGATGTTGACCAGAATGCCTTTGACCTGCGGGTCAGAAGTGATGATCTTGAACGCTTCGGTGACCTTTTCCTTGGTCGCACCGCCGCCCACATCGAGGAAGTTGGCCGGTTCCGCACCGTAGAGCTTGATGATGTCCATCGTCGCCATGGCAAGGCCTGCGCCGTTCACCATGCAGCCGATTTCACCGTCCAGAGCGATGTAGTTGAGGTCGTACTTGGAGGCCTCAAGTTCTTTCGGGTCTTCTTCGGTGGTGTCGCGCAGTTCTGCGATGTCCGGGTGGCGGTAGATCGCGTTGCCGTCAAAACCCATCTTGGCGTCAAGGCATTTCAGATCACCTTCGTCGGTCACGATCAGCGGGTTGATTTCCAGCATCTCCATGTCTTTTTCGACAAAGAGTTGGTAGAGTGTACCCATCAGCTGAACGCATTGCTTTACCTGCTTGCCTTCAAGGCCGAGGTTGAACGCGATGCGGCGACCGTGGAATGCCTGATAGCCAGTGGCCGGATCGACCGAGAAGCTGAGAATTTTCTCAGGGGTGCTTTCCGCAACCTCTTCGATGTCCATGCCGCCCTCGGTGGAGGCCACGAAGGACACGCGGGAGGTTTGACGGTCGACGAGGAGCGCCAGATACATCTCGGTCTGGATGCCAGAGCCGTCTTCGATGTAGATGCGATTCACTTGCTTGCCGGCATCGCCGGTCTGCTTGGTCACAAGGGTGCGGCCCAGCATCTTCTTGGCTTCTTCGGCGGCTTCTTCAACCGACTTGGCAAGGCGTACGCCGCCTGCTTCGCCAGCGCTTTCTTCCTTGAACTTGCCCTTGCCGCGGCCGCCCGCGTGGATCTGAGCCTTGACCACCCAGAGCGGGCCGTCCATTTCGCCTGCTTTGGTCTTGGCCTCTTCGGCCTTGAGGACCACGCGGCCATCCGACACCGGAGCGCCGTAGCTGCGTAGCAGGGCTTTCGCCTGATACTCGTGGATGTTCATCGGTCAACTGTCCCGTTTCTTGCTGCGATTTGTGGCGATATAAGAGTGTGAAGCATGAATACTTAACGGTTTTTTTGCCGCAGGGCGGGCAAATCGGCAAAAAACCGACATTTGTGATCACAGCCAAAAAAAGTGTGATCACAAATTCTTGGAAAGCATTTGGTTTGGGTGTGCCATGCAGCGTGGTCACACCCGAATCTTTTGAATTTATCTCGAGTTGACCGGGTCTCGGACCGCAGCCTAAACTTGCGTCGATGCCGCATGCTATTCTTAGCAGATAAAAAAACGCGGCACGTTGAGGACGACGCAGGTTAATGAATACGAGTGTTCGCACATTCGAAGTGTGCCTGTCGACTAGTTCACGAGTCGACCCCCATGCTTTGCCGTTCGATGAGATGGCCTGCCATCCGAACGCGTTTGTCGTTCCGTTCCGTCGGGGCCATCGTGATGGGCAAAATTTTCACGCAGGTGTTTTCGACGCCTCTGGCGAGGTATTGCGCAACACCGAAATGCGAACTTTGACACGCGGAGTCATGGCCACGCGCGCTGTTCGCGATGCCGCCTTGGCCGACGCGAAATTCTTATCAGGAGCTTGGTTGTTTTGTGGGGTCATGTCGCATCAATTCGGGCATGTCATCACCCGCGGTCTTGGGCGGATTTGGGCCACGGAGAAACTACCGAAAACGGTAAAGCTGTTGTTTGTGTCGCTTCTGTATTCGGAAAAGGAGCACGCGTTCCTAGAGCGTTTGCTGAAGACGCTGGGCATTGAAAACGAATACGCGATCGTTCCGTCGCCGACACATGTCGAGGAGCTTTATTCTGCGCCGGATCTGTTCAGTGAAGCGCATGAAGGTGTGGCATCGCCAAGTTACGCCAAGTGGATTCGTGGCAAACTTCCGAAACGGGCGCGATCGCGATTTGGCCGCAAAATCTATATCACGCGGGACCAGATGTCCGGCACAGTTGGGCGGCATCTGTGCGAAGATGTTCTTGAGGACAATCTTTCGA
Source organism: uncultured Marivita sp. (assembly GCA_947503115.1). Taxonomy (GTDB): domain Bacteria; phylum Pseudomonadota; class Alphaproteobacteria; order Rhodobacterales; family Rhodobacteraceae; genus Marivita. Next base: position 41,069 of record CANNCS010000004.1, on the reverse strand, counting down.
ACGCCGGCTTCGACATCGTTGCGCCGGAAAAGCTTAGCTTGGTCGAGCAGCTTGAGATGTACCGCGAGGCGGATACGGTGATTGCGGCAGATGGGTCTGCGTTGCATGTGCTGCCGTTTACCTTTCGCCCCGAGGCCACCTGCATCATTCTGAAGCGCAGGTCCGAAATACCGCCGCTGATTACAAATCATGTGCGGAGTTTCAGTCAGGCGGGAATTGTCGAAATCGACGTGATCAAAGACGTGGCATGGCCGCGCCACCGTGCCGACAACATTTCGTTGGTCACGCTTGATTTTGAAAAACTGCGCGATGATTTGGTCGCGCAGGGAGTGGTGGATGTGAATGACCCGTGGCGCTGTCCCAGCCCGGCGGAGTTTGACGCATCCCGAAACCTTGGTCGGCCCCTTTCCGTCGGCTTTGTCACAGACACCGAACGGCCCCAATTCCTAAGGCAGTTGCGGCGCACACGACAGGAGAAAAAGAGTATGAAGGATATGAGTGAAGAGACCACGGTTCCCGTGCTCGAGGGCCAAGGTTATATCGACGTGCTTGCCCAGCTACACGAAAAGCTGCAACCGAACTGGTATCTGGAGGTCGGTACGTTTACCGGCAAGAGCCTGTCATTGGCCAAAGGCAACACGATCGCCGTCGATCCAGAGTTCAAACTAAGACATCCGGCCGTGAACCCAACCGGAAAGCAGATGTTTTTCTTTCAGCAGTCCAGTGATGATTTTTTCAAAGATGGGTTCCTGAAGAAAAACAAGATCTCGGTCGACTTGGCGTTCCTCGATGGAATGCACCTGTTTGAGTATCTGCTTAGGGACTTCATCGAGACCGAAAAGGCGATGTCCAAGAAGGGTGTGATTGCGCTCCACGATTGCTGCCCGACAACGGACTACATGGCGACCCGTGAGTTCCATAAGGGTGATTGGACCGGGGACGTGTGGAAAACGTTGCAGATCTTGCAGCTCTACCGGCCGGATCTGAAAATAGACGTCACTACAGCCTTTCCGACCGGGTTGGTGCTGATCCGCAATCTCAATCCGCGCAGTACCGTGCTGAGCAAGAAATACGATGCTCTGGTCAAGGAATTCATGGGTAAGGAACTGACCGATTTCGACGATGGGATTTCTGGGTTCTTCAAGACGCTCAATCTCAAAGACCCGGCGGATGTCCTGAAGAAGATGTAAAATAGAAAAGGCGGCCAATTGGCCGCCTTTTCCATCGTTATCCGAGGTCGCGTTACGCGAGGCTTTCGTCGATGCCTTTACATGCTTCGACAAGGCCTTTGACGGCGTTGACCGAATTGTCGAACATTGCCTGCTCGTCTTTGCTGAGCGAGATGTCGACAATCTTTTCGATGCCGCCGGCGCCGATGATGGTGGGGACACCGACATAGAAGCCATCAAGGCCGAATTCGCCGTCGCAATACGCCGCGCAGGGCAGGAGGCGTTTCTGATCCTTGAGATACGCTTCGGCCATTTCGATTGCCGAGGTGGCGGGCGCGTAGAAGGCGGAGCCAGTTTTCAGCAGACCGACGATTTCTGCGCCGCCGTCGCGGGTGCGCTGGACGATCGCGTCGAGCTTGTCTTGAGTGGTCCAGCCCATTTTGACCAGATCGGGCAGAGGGATGCCTGCGACGGTCGAGTAGCGTGTCAGCGGGACCATTGTGTCGCCGTGGCCGCCGAGAACGAAGGCAGTGACGTCTTTCATGGACACTTCGAATTCGAGCGACAGGAAGTGACGGAAGCGTGCGCTGTCCAGAACACCGGCCATGCCGCAGACCTTGTTCGCGGGCAGACCCGAGAACTGCTGCAACGCCCAAACCATCGCATCAAGCGGGTTGGTGATACAGATCACAAACGCATCCGGTGCGTTGGCGGCGATGCCTTCGCCGACGGATTTCATGACCTTGAGGTTGATGCCCAGAAGGTCATCGCGGCTCATGCCCGGCTTGCGCGGTACACCGGCGGTGACGATGCAGACATCTGCGCCTGCGATATCGGCGTAGTCCTGTGTGCCTTTCAATTTGGCATCGAACCCTTCGGAAGGGCCGGATTCGGCAATGTCGAGCGCCTTGCCCTCGGGGGTACCTTCGGCGATGTCGAATAGAACGACGTCGCCCAGTTCTTTAAGCGCCACGAGGTGGGCAAGGGTGCCACCGATCTGTCCCGCGCCGATGAGGGCAATCTTGGGTCTGGCCATGGAATTTGTCTCCGGTCCGTTTTGAATTTGCGCTGTGCTAGTCCGACTTGGGCTATTTCGCAAGTGCGGCGAGGACGCACGTCTTTGCTGGCAGGTCGGCGCGGGCCGCGATATGTCAATGAAATGCCGTAGGAAAATGAGGGTTTCATGGACGCTCTGAGCTGGACAGTTTTTGCACTGGGCGTGCCTGCGGTGGTGTTTGCGGGGGTCTCAAAGGGCGGTTTTGGGTCAGGTGCCGCCTTCGCAAGCGCGTCGATTCTAGCATTGGTGGTAGAGCCTGCGATCGCATTGGGCATCATGTTGCCGCTGCTGATGCTGATCGACGTGGCGAGCCTTCCTGCCTATTGGAAGAAGTGGAGTTGGCCGGAAACACGGCTGCTGCTGTGGGGCGGTGTGCCGGGCACGTTTCTGGGTGCGTTGTTCTTTGGGTGGGCGGATGACGATGCAATCCGGTTCCTGATCGGGGGTATTTCGATCGGGTTTGTGGTCTGGCAATTGGTGCAAGCTGCCGGTTGGGTTAAGATCGGAGCGCGTCCGATGTCGCCGACGGCGGGTGTCTCGGCGGGTGTGGCGCTGGGCTTTACCAGTTTCGTCAGCCACGCGGGCGGGCCGGTGGCGGCGGTGTATCTGCTGGGGCGAAAGCTGAGTAAAACCGCGTTTCAGGCCACGACTGTGATCGTATTCTGGGCGATGAACGTATTGAAAGCGGGGATTTATGCCGCGATGGGCTTTTTCACGCTGGAGACGCTGACGTTGAACCTTGCGCTGGCGCCTTTTGCAGTCTTGGGGACTTACCTGGGTGTCCGGGCACATCATATCGTGCCCGAACGGGTGTTTTTCGGTCTGACCTATGTGCTGCTTTTGGTGACCGGGTCAAAGCTGGTCTTTGACGCGCTGACCTAGACGTCCTCGGCGGGTGTTGGCAGGGCTTCGGCGAGTTGTTCGAAGGCCTGACCACTGGCGACAAGGCAGGTGCGGCCGGCAGTGTTGGTGACGGTGATCGTCCACGTTCCGGTGGTGGAGGAGGCAAACACTTCGACCATCGTGTTGTTCTGCGCGAGGCCAATGGACCGGCGGGTTTCGCCATAGGCGCTGGCCAGCCGTTGGATAACCGTATCGCGCGCCGCGCAGTTTTGTTGTGCCTGTGTCAACGTCGAAGACGCCATCAGCGCGCCTATGGCAAGCACTGTCATTTTCCAGAGTTCTTGTTTCATGGCCTTACCCCTTTATCGGCTGTGATGGGGCAGAGCGTCCTGTGCATCGGTTTGAAAAGGGTTAACGAACCGTACGGAATGCGGGTGCAGCAGCTTTTTTCTGCGGTGCGGCAGATCTCCCCTTGCAGTTTTTGCAAAAGAATGTAGCTCTCTGGCGCAATATTATTGCTCAAGACTTGCTCAGGAGACCGTCATGGACATGCGCAGCCGCCCTTATCGCTCGGTTCTTTACATTCCGGGATCAAAGGACCGGGCTTTGGAAAAGGCACGGGGTTTACCGGTTGATGCGATCATCTTTGACCTCGAAGATGCGGTGGCCGTGGACGAGAAACCCGCGGCGCGGGAAACGTTGAAAGCGGCTTTGGCGACCGGCGGGTACGGTGCGCGGGTGCGGATTGTGCGGATCAACGGGCTGGACACCGATTGGGGCCGGGCCGATGCGGAAGCTGTTACGCAGATGGATTGTGACGCGGTGCTGTTGCCCAAAGTGGAAAGCGCCGCGCAATTGGATGCGCTGGCCGAAATCACTGGCGACCTGCCGATCTGGGCGATGATGGAAACGCCGCGCGGCATGCTGAACGCTGCCGAGATCGCGGCACATCCCAAGATGGCGGGTATGGTGATGGGCACCAATGACCTTGCCAAGGAATTGCAGACCCGTTTCCGCCCGGACCGTTTGCCGATGCTCACTTCGCTGTCGATGTGCCTGCTGGCGGCCAAGGCCGAGGGGCTGGTGATCGTGGACGGTGTGTATAACGCGTTCAAGGATGACGAGGGGCTCAAGGCCGAGTGCACGCAGGGCCGCGACATGGGCTTTGACGGCAAGACGCTGATTCATCCCGCACAGGTGGACATTGCCAACACTGCCTTTGCGCCCGCGCCCGAAGAGATCGACCTGGCCCGCCGCCAGATCGCCGCGTTCGAGGCGGCGGAGGCTGAAGGGCAAGGGGTGGCCGTGGTGGACGGCAAGATCGTTGAGAACCTTCACGTTGCCACAGCGCGTGAAATACTGGCAAAAGCAGAGGCAATCGAAACCATCCAAGCGGGGTAAGCCATGATGGGTCTTCTTGTTCTCGGACTGCTGATTTGGGTCGGAGCCCATATTTTCAAGCGTGTCGCGCCAGACCAACGTGCGGCAATGGGCGACAAAGGCAAGGGCGTTGTGGCGGTTCTGCTGCTTATCAGCCTTGTTCTGATGATCTGGGGCTATCGCGGCGCAGAGTTTGTCCCTGTTTGGAACCCTCCTGCCTTCATGGTGCATATCAACAACCTGTTGATGCTGGTTGCCGTGTTTGTGTTCGGCATGAGTGCCACCACAGGCCGCCTGCGGGGCAAGATGCGGCATCCGCAGCTGACCTCGGTCAAGATCTGGGCGGTGGCGCACCTTTTGGTAAATGGCGATCTGGCCTCGATCATCCTGTTCGGTGGTATGCTTGCCTGGGCGGTGCTCGAGGTGATCCTGATCAACAAGGCGGTGCCTGTGTGGGATCGTCCGCAACCGGGTGAGGCCAAGAAGGACGTGGTTCTCGTGGTCATCACGCTGGTGATGTTCGGGCTGATGACGGGCGTACACGCGTGGCTCGGCGTTTGGCCGTTCCCGGGGTGAGATATGAAAATTTATCGACTTTTGACTGAAGATGACACGTCGGCCTTTTGCCACAAGGTGTCGTTGGCCCTTAGCAAGGGGTGGGAGCTTTATGGCGATCCCACCTATGCGTTCGATCACGCCAATGGTGTGATGCGCTGTGGGCAGGCGGTGACCAAAGAGATCGACACCCCCTATAGCCCGGAGATGAAACTTGGCGAACAGTGACACACTCGACCGACCCGCGACCGCAACAAAGGGCGCTGCAATGACGAAAACGAATGAAGGCCGCTTCTTCGAGGATTACTCGGTCGGGCAGGTGATCCGCCACGCGGTGCCGCGCACCGTGTCAGGTGGAGAGCGGGCGCTGTATCATGCGCTTTATCCGGCCCGACATGCGCTGTATTCGTCGGATCTTTTTGCACAGAGCTGTGGTTTGCCGTCGTCCCCGATCGACGATCTGGCGGCGTTCCACGTGGTGTTCGGCAAGACGGTTCCCGATGTATCTCTGAACGCGGTGGCCAATCTGGGCTATGCCGAGGGGCGCTGGCTGGCCCCGGTTTATGCAGGTGACACGCTGCGTTCAGAATCCGAGGTGATTGGGCTCAAGCAGAACTCCAACGGCAAGACCGGTGTGGTTTGGGTCCGGACACGTGGTCTGAACCAGAACGACCAGTTGGTGATGGAGTATGTCCGCTGGGTCATGGTGCGCAAACGCGACGCGGAAGCCGCAGCGCCCGAAACCGTTGTGCCGGAATTGAAGACGGTCTTGGCGGTCGAGGATCTGAGCATCCCGAGCGGATTGGATTTCAGCGATTATGATTTCGAACTGGCGGGCGAGCCGCACCGCTGGGGTGACTATGCCGTTGGCGAAAAGATCGACCACGTTGACGGTGTGACCATCGAAGAAGCCGAGCACATGATGGCGACGCGGCTTTGGCAGAACACCGCCAAGGTGCATTTCGATGCCACGTTCCGGCCCGATGGGCAGCGGCTGATCTATGGTGGGCATGTGATCAGCATGGCGCGCGCGCTGTCGTTCAACGGTCTGGCGAATGCACAGATGATCGTTGGGTTAAACGGCGGGGCGCATGCGAACCCGTGTTTCAGCGGGACGACCGTGCGCGCGTGGTCCGAGGTGCTGGACAAGGCGGAAACCTCGGCCCCAGGTGTGGGCGCTGTGCGTTTGCGGCTGGTGGCGACGTCGGCTGGTGGGTCGATGGAGTTGAAGGGTGAAGACGGGAAGTACCTGCCGCACGTCTTGCTTGACCTTGATTATTGGGCATTGATGCCTGTGTGAGATATGCGCTTGCCCTTTTGGCTGCCGGTGTCCCCGGCAGTCTGATGGCCGACGAGGCGGAAGACGCCTTTGTCGAAGCGAATATTCTTGGGATATTTTATCACGAGTTGGGTCATGCCCTGATCGACGTGATGCAGATGCCTGTCTTCGGGCAAGAGGAAGACGCGGCGGATGTGGCGTCGATCCTGCTTATTGATCAGTTATTCGAACCAGAGTCCGCGTTGGACATGGCCTATGACGTGGCCAATGGGTTCTGGGCGGAAGCGGTGGCGAATGCTGATTATCCGGTACCCTATTGGGACACGCACGGCCCGGATGAGCAGCGGTTCTACAACACGGTCTGCCTGTTCTATGGAGGCGACACCGACACGCGCGACGACTTTGCCGAAGAAATGGAACTGCCTGAAGAGCGGGCAGAGTATTGCGTCGAGGAATACGAGTTGGCGGCCGACAGCTGGGGGGCGGTGTTTGATGAGCTGGCGGAGGGGGGAGAACCGATGCAGTTCGAACAGGAAATCGAGGGCAGTTCACCGCCGAGGTCATAGAAGCAGAGGTCGAAGCGCTGAATGCGGATTTCGGGTTCCCGAGCACGGTACAGGTGATCACAGGCGAATGTGGCGAGGCCAACGCGTTTTACGATCCTTCAGATCAGTCAATTATCATGTGTGAAGAATTCGAGGATCACTTGCGCAGATTGTACCGGATGCTCGATTCCTGATGGCCTAATGGCGCGACTTTTTACCGAGCCGTGATCCGATGAATGGTGCTCAAACCATTGGGCGAGTCGGCGTGCTGATGGAAAATCAGTATGTTGGCGGTAACAGAAATCCGAAGCAAGACGCGCAATGCAGCCGGCTTTCTAATTTGTGATCACAGTTTTCCTGCGTGTGATCACATATTTCAAGAAATCTGGCCTGTTGCGCCAAAAAACCGCGCTTTTAGGTGGTTGGTCGGCGTGACACAGCTTTCAAAAGCAATAAAAAGGCTTTCAGGAACCGGAAAGGACTCAGATCATGGCTGACGTCAATCGGGGCAATCGACCCCTGTCACCACACCTGCAAGTTTATCGCCCCCAGCTTACTTCGATCTCGTCGATCCTCACACGGATTACGGGCAACGCTCTGATCGTTGCGGCGCTGATGATTGTCTGGTGGTTGCTCGCGGCCTCAACGGGGCCGGAATATTTCGCTTTCGCCAATGGCTTTGTCACAAGCTGGTTCGGCGATCTGGTGATGTTCCTGTCGCTTTGGGCGATATGGTATCACACGCTGGCTGGCGTCCGGCATCTCATTTGGGACAATGCCAAGATGCTTGAGATCGACAAGGCCGAGATGTTGGGTTGGATGGTGATTATCGGCTCTGCTGTTCTGACTGTCTTTTCTGTCGTTGTTCTTTGGTAAAGGAGGCGCATCATGGCTTTTCTGACTGACCGTAAACGCGCCACTGGCTGGGGTGCCGCGAAATCCGGGACCGAGCATTTCTGGGCGATGAAGAAATCTTCTGTCGCACTGCTGCTTCTTATCCCGTTCTTTGTCTTCACTTTCGGGGGCGTCCTTGGATCGTCCTTTGAAGAGGTGCAGGCTTACTATGCGCGCCCGTTCCCGGCGATCATCGCGGCGCTGACCCTGATCGTGGGCTTCAAACACTTCAATGATGGTTTCCAAGTTCTGATCGAAGACTATGTCCACGGTATCTGGGAGAAGATCCTGATCCTTGGCATGACATGCATCAGCTACGGCGCGGCCGCTGTTGGCGTCTTTGCAATCGCCAAAATGGCCCTTTGAGACACGGAGTTTCCAGCAACATGGCTGAATACGAATACGAGACGCATGAATATGACGTCGTGGTCGTCGGCGCAGGCGGTGCAGGTTTGCGCGCCACGCTTGGCATGGCCGAACAAGGGTTGCGCACGGCGTGTGTGACCAAAGTCTTCCCGACACGTTCGCACACGGTTGCGGCGCAGGGCGGCATTGCCGCTTCGTTGTCGAACATGGGTCCGGACCACTGGCAGTGGCACATGTACGATACTGTGAAAGGATCGGACTGGCTTGGTGACACGGATGCGATGGAATACCTTGCCCGTGAAGCGCCCAAGGCGGTTTACGAGCTTGAGCATTACGGCGTGCCGTTCTCGCGGACCGAGGAAGGTAAGATTTACCAGCGCCCGTTCGGCGGTCACACGACCGAGTTCGGAGAGGGCCCACCCGTACAGCGCACCTGTGCGGCCGCTGACCGGACCGGTCACGCGATCCTGCACACGCTGTATGGTCAGTCGCTGAAGAACAACGCCGAGTTCTACATCGAATATTTTGCCATCGACCTTATCATGTCCGACGACGGTGCCTGCACAGGCGTTGTCTGCTGGAAGCTGGACGACGGCACGATGCATGTCTTCAACGCCAAGATGGTGGTGCTGGCGACGGGCGGTTACGGCCGTGCCTATTTCAGCGCGACCTCGGCCCACACCTGCACCGGCGACGGTGGCGGCATGGTGGCCCGTGCCGGCCTGCCGCTTCAGGACATGGAGTTCGTGCAGTTCCACCCGACGGGTATCTATGGCTCGGGCTGTCTGATCACCGAGGGCGCACGCGGCGAAGGTGGCTATCTCACCAACTCCGAGGGCGAGCGGTTCATGGAGCGCTATGCGCCCAACTACAAAGACCTCGCACCGCGTGACTATGTCAGCCGGTCGATGACGATGGAAATCCGCGAGGGCCGCGGTGTTGGCGCCGAAGGCGACCATATCCACCTGAACCTGTCGCACCTGCCGAAAGAGGCTTTGGCGGAACGTTTGCCGGGTATCTCGGAAAGCGCCAAGATCTTCGCTGGTGTTGATGTGACCAAGGAACCGATCCCGGTTCTGCCGACGGTACACTACAACATGGGCGGCATCCCGACGAACTATTGGGGTGAGGTGCTGAACCCGACTGCCAAAGACCCGAACGCTGTTGTTCCTGGCTTGATGGCCGTGGGCGAAGCTGGCTGTGCGTCTGTACACGGTGCGAACCGTCTGGGCTCCAACTCGCTTATTGACCTTGTGGTGTTCGGTCGTGCCGCTGCCATTCGTGCGGGCAAAGTTGTGGACCGCGACTCGGCTGTGCCGTCGACCAACGCCGCGTCGGTGGACAAGGCGTTCGACCGGTTTGACGGGCTGCGTAACGCGACGGGTTCGATCCCGACTGCCGATCTGCGGCTTGAGATGCAGAAGACAATGCAGGCCGATGCGGCCGTGTTCCGGACGTCGAAGACTATGAAAGAAGGTCTCGACAAGATGGTCGCGATTGCGGGCAAGATGGGTGATCTTCAAGTCACCGACCGTAGCCTTGTCTGGAACAGCGACCTGATGGAAACGCTTGAGCTGACCAACCTGATGCCCAATGCGCTGGCGACAATTGCCGGGGCCGAGGCGCGCAAGGAAAGCCGTGGCGCGCATGCGCACGAGGATTTCACGACGCGTGACGACGAAAAGTGGCGTGTGCACACTATTGCTCGGGTCGAAGGCAACAAGACTGACCTGACCTACCGTCCGGTGGTGAAAGACCCGCTGACGACGGAAGAGCAGGGCGGCATCAGCATCAAGAAGATCGCACCAAAGGAACGGACGTTCTGATGCGTTTCGCATTCGTCGCGTGTCTGGTTCTGGCCGGCTGTTCCGTACAGCAGCAGGACCAGATTGCGCGCGATGCGGCACGGTCGGCGATCACACCTGTGTTGGTCGAGCGGTTTCCTGGTGTCCCTTTGGAACCCGCGCTGGACTGTGTGATCGACAATGCCACTGCGGTACAGATCAGGGCACTGGCGCTGGACAGCGTGGCGGGCCCAACAGAAAGCACGGTACAGATCGTGACAGATATCGTCTCGCAACCCGAGACATTGACTTGCCTGGCGGCTGAAGGCCTGCCAGCTTTGCTTCGCTAAGGAGAGAGACATGGTTCAACTGACGCTCCCCAAGAATTCGACGATCCGCACGGGCAAGACCTGGCCTAAGCCCGAAGGCGCTACAAATGTCCGCAAGTTCAGCATCTATCGCTGGAACCCGGATGACGGTAAGAACCCGCAGGTCGATACGTATTTCCTCGACATGGACAAATGCGGTCCGATGGTTCTGGACGCGCTGATCAAGATCAAGAACGAGATCGACCCGACGCTAACCTTCCGCCGGTCTTGCCGCGAGGGGATCTGTGGTTCGTGTGCGATGAACATCGACGGGATCAACACTCTGGCCTGTATTTACGGCCTCGACGAGATCACCGGCGACGTGAAGATTTATCCGCTACCGCACATGCCTGTGGTCAAGGACCTGATCCCGGATCTGACGCACTTTTATGCACAGCACGCGTCGATCATGCCGTGGCTGGAAACCAAGACAAACCGTCCGGCTAAAGAGTGGAAGCAGTCCATCGAAGACCGCAAAAAGCTCGACGGTTTGTATGAGTGCGTGATGTGCGCGTCTTGCTCGACGTCTTGCCCGTCTTACTGGTGGAACGGTGATCGGTATCTTGGGCCAGCCGCGTTGTTGCATGCCTATCGCTGGATCATCGACAGCCGCGACGAGGCTACAGGCGAACGGTTGGATGAACTGGAAGATCCGTTCAAACTGTATCGCTGCCATACAATCATGAACTGCGCCAAGACCTGCCCCAAAGGTCTTAACCCCGCAAAGGCGATTGCCGAGATCAAGAAGATGATGATCGAACGGCACGTTTGATCGGTCATAAAGGCACGGTTAATAACCAGTCTCGACATGTTAAGGCCCCTGCACAGTTTTGCGCAGGGGCCTTTTGTTTGGGGTCACGTCAGGCGGTCTGGGTCAGGGGGCCAGAGGTGATACCGACAACCCTCTCAAATCCAGAGTGAAAGATCTGTTTTCAGTCGTTTTCAGCAGTAGTCGGTTTTTGGCCGCGTCATGAGTGATGTCGATGATCTGTTCCGGGGATGCATCTGTTCGATCGATTTCAGCCGCTTCAAAGATCTGAACGATGAAAAGCAATTCAATCGTTTCAACGTCAACGACAGAAATGTAGCCGGTCTTGTTGGGTAGGCTTAGGGCCGACCCGTTCTCTATCGGTGCGTATTTTCGACCGTCAACGATGATGGGATCGGCGGCTTTTGGTGTGCTGAGTAAACTCATTTGGGTGCTTCCCCTCTGCGGCGCGAAGAGCGCGTATGCGGTTGCGACCATGCCTCCGACAAGAACTGCGCGCCGGTTTGAGCGATCGGTGTTCTTGCTACGGTTCATTTGGTCAGTTCCAGTTGGAGGCGATTTCGGTTGCTGTCCCACCTGTGCCGTTGAGGGCACGTGTGATGTCTCCGGCAACCAATGCGCCAGCACAGTCTGCTGCGAAGAAGGCCCAGCTGTCAGCGTTCTTGATTGCCTGCGCTGCCGTTATTTTTGTCCCTGGCTTGATGCCTTTCCAAGCGTATTGTTCATCGGTTGTCGACAAATCGAGATGCGTGCATTCGTGGACGATGACGCGGGCCCAGTTTTTCTTCATGTCATGGAGAACAGAAATATCGTAGTTCTTGGCAAGCGCCTGTTCGATGTAGATGGTCTTTGGTTTGTGGGCGGCAACCATCACATAGGCCTCGGTATATTCTTTGCTTGCATCGCCGCGTTCTGGCGGATGATCGGTCAGTACAACATGGTTGTCATTGAGCGTACCTTGCATCTTTTTGAAACCCTTTTCGAGCTTCTTGACCGTCTTCTTTACGTCATCCTCGGCTGGTGCAAACCAGCGATCCAGCTTTTCGCGTGCTTCTGTTTTGGTTTTTACTTCGCTTAGAACCAACAACGTTTTTTGAATCCACGTCGCGCCCAAGCGGGTTGCTTCGCAAAGTTTGGATCGGGTGTCTGAGTCAAAGAACTCTTCTTTGTCGGCCAATTTGGACTTCAAGGATGTGGCGGACGTTCCAGCGGCATGGACGGTATCCCATCCGTATTTTCGCCAAGCTTTGGGGCTTGAATGAACCCATACTGTTTGCGCGCCGGTGCTTGAGCCGAGATACATGTGGCGCAGAAATTTGATGCTCGCGACATTTTCGATTTGTTTGGTCGTCGGCGCCTTATTTGATCCGTCGGCAACGCCCGCAGCGGTCAGAATATTCGCGGCTTCGTCACCCGTCTTCAATTTGGTGCGTAAGGCGTCGAGCTTTGGTCCGACCCCGCTTTTCGGACCACGCGATTGCAAACATCCCTTTAAGTCCTTCATCTCGGTTTTGAGAGGGTCCTTGAATGAACGCCAACGCATTGCGTCTTTCACTTTTTTGTATTCATTGGCAAATCTGTCTATTGTCATGGCGGTGCTCCAAAAGGGATGAAGGAAATATTGTTTACGTTACGTCATTCGCAGTTTGTTTGAAAGATTCGCGATCCGCGCACCTGACAACGGCAGGCTGATTGCGAAGGCTGCAAAGGCGCTGTGTTTGCGAAACGACCTATCGATGGTGCAATGCCCGTTCTTCTGATCCTTCTCTTGTTTGGTGTGCTGGGCTACCTCTACTGGCGGCGCAAGACGACGACGCTGACACGTGAATGTCGATGGAGACGGACCGCACCCGGGCAATGGCGCTGCGCGTTCTGCGGATCAGAGATGGCGTCCGAGGACAGCCCTGTGGTGTGTTTGCGACGCGGAAACGGACCGCCCAAAAATTTTTAGTTCGCCTAAATATTTTCTATTGCGCCGACTCAATTTCGACTCCATATGCGCGATTAGTGACGCCAACGCACGCGCCTCTGGCGAGGTGGGCAAGCAGGACCTGCACCCACGCGGTTACGTAGCGACGGTAACGTCTCTGAAAGAACTGAGCGGTCTGCGCCGAGCAATCGGAATGGCCGGGTCTATTGGAGATGACCAATGAACGCATACGTAACCGGGCTTTCCGCCCGTGAGGAAAAATCTGTCTCTCGTGCAGAGGCATTCATCATGAGCCACCGTTTCGAGCGCCCGACGCTTGTGATCGACACCCAAGCTGTCGCACGCCAATATGCTGCGCTGGCACAGGGTTTGGGCCGTGCGCGCATCCATTATGCCGTGAAGGCGAACCCCGCACCGGAAATTCTGCAGACCTTGGTCGATCTGGGCAGCAACTTTGACGCGGCATCGCGCGCCGAAATTCAGATGTGCCTGAACGCTGGTGCAGATGCGTCGCGCGTGTCTTTTGGCAACACCATCAAACGCCCGTCGGACATCGCCTGGGCGCACGAGATCGGGATCACCCATTTCGCCGCCGACTCTGAAGAAGAGCTGCACAAGCTGGCCCAGCACGCGCCGGGTGCAGAGGTTTATATTCGCTTGATCGTGGGTTCGTTGCACGCCGACTGGCCGCTGTCACGCAAGTTTGGCTGTGCGCTGGAGAAAACACCGTCGCTGTTCCGGCTGGCGGTTGATCTGGGCCTCAAGCCGGTTGGTCTGTCGTTCCACGTTGGCTCGCAGACACGCCGCGCCGAGATGTGGGGCGAGACACTGGATCAAGTGGCCGCTGTTTGGCATGGGCTGAAAGCGGACGGTTTCGACCTGTCGTTGCTCAATATCGGTGGCGGTTTCCCGGCCTTCTACGGTCAGGAACTGGACGCTCCGCAGAACTACGCGTCGGACGTGATGCATCAGATTCACGAGCGTTTTGGCGACATCCCGGCGATCATGGCAGAGCCGGGCCGTGGCCTTGTTGCTGAAGCGGGTGCTATCGCTGCCGAAGTGCTGCTGGTGTCGCGCAAGTCGGACAGCGAGCTGCACCGTTGGGTATATCTGGATATCGGCAAGTTCTCGGGCTTGGCAGAGACCATGGATGAAGCGATCCGCTATCAGTTCATCACCGACCGCGATCACGAGCCGACAGGGGCCTGTATTCTGGCGGGTCCGTCCTGCGACAGCGCCGATGTGCTTTACGAAAAGCAGCCGGTGCAATTGCCGTTGGGACTTCAATCCGGTGACCGCATCGTTATCCGCAACTGTGGTGCCTACACTTCGACCTATGCGTCCATCGGTTTCAACGGCTTCCCGCCGCTGGACGTGATCGCTATCTGATCGATATATTCCGTGCGCGCCTTGTGGTGCGTGCACGGAATTTTTTTGCATGTTTTTGAACAAAGAGAAGATGGGATGGGCTTGCGCATGTGACCGCCCTGCGATCAATTGATCCGTAAGGAAAAGGTTTAGCCCATGACACATGCCCCCGACGACGCTGAGGCCCGCCGTGCCGTTGCGCCGGTGATTTGCTATCCCAATGACACGCTGCCTGCGCCTGATCTTGCGCTGTATACGCAAGCACTGGGTGGTGCCGAAGTCGTGGATGTGACCGTCGCTGCGCCGCGTGACGCCTGCTTCTTCCGAGTTCCAGCGGGATCGTTTTTCCGCATCGTGAGCGTCGAGGGTCCGCAGGTAGGGGATTTGAACCTTTGGAATGCGCATGATCTGTCCGAGCGGTTCTATTCCGGCAAGACACGCGCTCTGCATGGGACACATGTAACGACGGGCGAGCGGCTTTGGTCGTCGTTTCCAACGCTTCGTCCGGTCGCGACCATCGTCGAGGATACGCTGGGATGGTACGGTATCGACGCCTATGGCGGGTCGGTGCATGACGTGATCGGCACTCGGTGCGATCCTTATACGGGCAATCTGTTGTCCGGCGTGCAGTACCATCATTGCTGCCATTCAAACCTGACGCGCGCTCTTGCGGATGCCACGGGCATGTCACTGGCAGAGGCGGAGCCGCATGTGCATGACGTGCTCAACGTCTTCATGTGCACCGGGTTCACGCGGGATACTGGACAGTATTTCATGAAGGCCAGCCCTGTTCGGCCGGGCGATCATCTTACGTTGTTTGCCGAGATCGACCTGCTGGGCGCATTGTCGGCCTGTCCGGGGGGGGACTGTTCGGCGGAACACACCAGTGATGCCGCTGCGTGCTATCCTTTGCGGGTGGAGGTCTTGCAGCCAGCCGAGGGCGCGTTGGATGGATGGTCATCGCCTGTGGCCAATGGCTATGATCGGAGCCACGGAAGGGGTTAATCCGGGCGCGGTCTTTCTTTGTGGGGGTGCGTGGCGACGATTGTCCAATACATCAGATAGTGCAGCGCGATGGGGCCAAGCGTGATCGCCAAGATCCAGTCAAATGCGGTGCCGTGAAGCGCGGCAAGTTCATTAAGTAGGATCAGGGCGACAAGGCGCACCACATGCCAGTTGGCGGCGTTGCGTTGGCCTTCGTCCCAGTCGCGCGCAAACCAGCCGATCTTGTCGCCGTCGTCGAACATGTAGAAAACCACGACGAACAAGGAAACGTAGATGGCGATCCCAAGGCTAAGGGCGGTCTGTGCTGCGGCGATTGACGGGAGCGCCATAACGCCTGCATAGGCGGCGAGCCAGATCAAGACCAGCTTGCTGCCGGCGTTGGGAATTCCGATCCGTTCATAGGTGGTTAGGGTGTCCGTCATCTTGACCGTGATCACCGCGACATGACCGAACAACGCGCACATGACCGGCAGGACAAGCCCGAACTCTTTCAAGGCGACGTGGTGATGTGCGGTAAGGGTGAAAAGCGAAAGGGTGATGACGCTGAACAGAAACAACATGCGTGGGATCGGCACGCGAGTCGTCACAAGGACGTAAATATCAATAACCCAATTCGGCATTCGTCTTGGGTGCCAGAAAAATGTGGCGGGATTAGGAAAAGACCGGGACATCTATGATTGTCCCGGTCTGATAGTCGTTCAGTTGAAAGCCGCTGTGAGAGCGATTTCGACCATATCGCCAAAGCTGCGTTCGCGGTCTTCTGACGGCAACGCTTCTCCGGTTTGCAGGTGGTCCGAAACGGTTAGAACAGCCAATGCGCGGACCGAGTGGCGGGCCGCGAGATTGTAGAGTTCTGCTGCTTCCATTTCGACGCCAAGAATGCCGTGGCGGGTCATCTGTTCATTCAAGTCGGGGCGTTCATCATAGAACACATCGGATGAATAGATGCCGCCGACATGGGTTTTCGTTCCCTTGGCTTCTGCCGCAGCAACGGCTGCGCGCAGGAGGCTCCAATCGGCACAGGGTGCGAAATTCAATTCCTTGAAAATCCCCCGTGACGGTGTGGAGAGCGTGCTGGCCGTCATTGCAAGTATCACATCTCGGATACCGACATATGGCTGCATCCCGCCGCAAGAACCAATCCGAATAAGGGTTTTTGCCCCATAGTCTCGGATCAGTTCGTTGGCGTAGATGGACAATGACGGCATGCCCATTCCCGATCCCTGAATGGTGACCGGGTAGCCGTTCCACGTTCCCGTGAAGCCCAACATTCCGCGCACTTCGTTAACCAGCACGGGATTGTCGAGAAAGGTTTCTGCAGCCCATTTGGCGCGATACGGGTCACCGGGCATCAGCACGATTTCCGCGATCTCACCTTTTTGCGCTCCGATATGAACTGTCATTTCAGATCTTCAGATCGTCCATGTTTTTACCAGCTGCCAGTGCGTCATTGACCCAATTCGGCTTGCGGCCTTTTCCGGTCCAGGTTTGGGACGCATCAGCGGGGTTTTTGTATTTCGGCTCGCTCTTGGAACCTTTCTTTTGGGGACGGCCCAAGAGTTCGTCCAGCGAGAAGCCGTATTCCTTGGCCGCAGATTCGGCTGCTTTTTTCGCTTCAGTCAGGCGGCGAGATTCGATTGTCTTAAGTGCTTTTTCAGCGTTCTTGATAAGCTTTCGAAGCTCATCTTTGGTCATATTGTCGAGATCGATACTCATGTATCCCTCCGAGTGGTATTATTGAATAGATTTGGGATACCGCTCTTTCAGGGTAAGTCAATTCGAGATGCATCTTTAGTTACAATAGGCGTCTAATGGCGCAATACAGGGTTGTTTTGGTTCAATTCCCTGGCAAGGTTGGGTTGATTTGACGCGATATAGCGTCAAATCATCTTTTGGATTCTGGCTCTTAGCGGCGTCACTCGCCTGCCATCGCCTGCATCATTGCTGCCATGAAACCCGAGCTTTCCATCCGCTCCATCATCAAGTCAGTCATGCCGCAATCGGAATTGACCTTCATCGAATATTCTTCAGAAATGCCCTCGGGCAAAAAGTCCTGATCCGCTTCAAATGTTTCAAGGTCAATTTCTGCCAACTTCGGAATGAAGGCTTCCATGTCATCGAGCATTTTGTTCACAGCCGCACTGCTGGACGCTTCGACATATTTGTCGAGCATGCATGAACCGGCTTCCCGATATTCCGCATCCCATGACCCATCTGGAACAGCTTCCCGAAGTGGAGCGGGGTTGCCACCTTCTTTTTCGACCATGCGTATCATTGCGTTAAACATGGCATCATTCATGTGTTCAGCGATGTTTTCGAGGCGCGCTAGCTGAGTGTCGGTTGCGGCAGCGACAGGCAGTGCGGTCAAGAGCGCGACGGCGATCAATCTTTTCATTATAAAATCTTTCAAAAATAGAAAACTGGCACGGTATGAACCGTACCCGCTCAATCTGGTTTCGAAAAGACGATGGCCTGATTTATTCGGCGGCAACCGCTTTGGGATCGGCCAATGTAACGATGTCCATCATGATCGCGTTCAATTCGAAATCTTTGGGCGTATAGACTTTGGCCACGCCCATGGCGCGCAGGCGTTTGGCGTCCTCGTCTGGGATGATGCCACCGACGATCACGGGGATATGGCCGAGACCAGCATCGCGCATCTTTGTCATCATGTCTTCGACAAGCGGGATATGGCTGCCTGACAGGATCGAGAGGCCGACAACATGTACTTCGTTTTCTTGCGCAGCGGCGACGATCTGATCCGGGGTTAGGCGGATGCCTTCGTAGTCGATATCCATCCCGCAATCGCGGGCGCGGAAGGCGATCTGTTCCGCGCCATTGGAATGCCCGTCGAGACCCGGCTTTCCGACGAGGAACTTGAGGCGGCGGCCCAAGCGGTCGCTGACTGCGTTCACGGCATCGCGGATGTCATCAAGGCCTTCGGTCTTGTTGGACACGGATTTGGAGACACCGGTCGGACCACGGTATTCACCGTAGACGGCGCGCATCTCGCCAGCCCATTCGCCTGTTGTGACACCGGCTTTGGCACAGACGATAGAGGCGGGCATAACGTTTGCACCTTCCTTGGCCGCGGCACGCAGATCGGCCAGCGCCTTTTGTACCGCATCGCTGTCACGCTCGGTGCGCCACGCGTTGAGACGGTTGATCTGTTCCTGTTCGACGGCTGGATCGACGACCATGATACCGCCGTCTTCGGTCTGGAGCGGGCTTGGTTCGCCTTCCACCCACTTGTTTACACCGACGACGATGGTTTCGTTACGTTCGATCTTGTTCAGGCGGTCAGCGTTGGAATCGACGAGACGGCCTTTCATGTATTCGATAGACCCGATCGCGCCGCCCATGGAGTCGAGGTTTGCCAATTCAGCGCGTGCGCCTTCCTTGAGTTTCTCGACCTTGGCATCGACAGCGGGGTTGCCGTCGAACAGATCGTCGAATTCCAGAAGGTCGGTTTCATAGGCCAAGATCTGCTGCATCCGCATTGACCACTGCTGGTCCCACGGGCGGGGCAGGCCAAGCGCTTCGTTCCATGCAGGAAGTTGCACGGCGCGTGCGCGGGCTTTCTTGGACAAGGTCACGGCCAGCATCTCGATCAGGATGCGGTAGACGTTGTTTTCCGGCTGTTGTTCGGTCAGTCCAAGTGAGTTCACCTGCACACCATAGCGGAAGCGGCGGTATTTGGCGTCGGTCACGCCGTAGCGCTGTTCGAGGATCTCGTCCCAGAGATCGACGAAGGCGCGCATCTTGCACATCTCGGTGACGAAGCGGATGCCTGCGTTGACGAAGAAGGAAATGCGACCGCACAGCGCCGGGAAGTCTTCGGCGGGGACGCGGGGTTTCAGTTCGTCCAGAACGGCGATGGCAGTGGCCAAGGCAAAGGAGAGTTCCTGTTCTGGTGTCGCGCCTGCTTCTTGCAGGTGGTACGAACACACGTTCATCGGATTCCATTTGGGAATATGCGTGTAGCAGTATTCGGCCACATCCCCGATCATCTTGAGCGACGGTTTCGGCGGGCAGATGTAGGTGCCGCGTGACAGGTATTCCTTGATCAGGTCGTTCTGCACGGTGCCTTGCAGCTTGGACACGTCTACGCCCTGTTCTTCGGCCACGGCGACATAAAGCGCGAGCAGCCATGGGGCAGTCGCGTTGATCGTCATCGACGTGTTCATCTGTTCCAGCGGGATCTGGTCGAAAAGCGTGCGCATGTCGCCCAGATGGCTGACGGGCACGCCTACCTTGCCAACTTCACCGCGCGCGAGGATGTGATCGCTGTCATAGCCCGTCTGTGTGGGTAGGTCGAAGGCGACCGACAGGCCAGTTTGGCCTTTGGACAGGTTTGATCGGTACAGCGCGTTTGACGCCTCGGCGGTCGAGTGCCCTGCGTAAGTGCGGATGAGCCAGGGGCGGTCACGGGTGGGTGTCTGTGCGTCGGTCATGTCGGCTCCGTCAGGCGGGATTCGGTTGTGTAATCTTCTTGCGTGATGTGATGCATACGCGAAATTTTATGTCGCTGTCAATTCGCCGCGCTGCGGCGTGGAGATGATTGCTGCGCGACAGCATAAGCCATGCCCTTGGGGCAAGAAAGACAAACCGTTGTCGCATCTTTCTCCAGTGCGGTGCGGGGCTTGATTTGGTGGCTCTATCCTGCGCGGCACGCTTTGTCATTTACGCAGCGCAGGTTCGTTGCAACAGTGTGTATATGACCTCGCAGGTGACGCTACCGCTTTGGGCTTTTATTTTGATCCTGCTGTTTGCGGCGGTCACCTTTGCCTCGCATTTTCTGTTTCCCTCCGTGCGGTGGTTCTTTCGCAGGCGGATGGAACGCGCGGTCAAACGCCTTAACGCTCGGCTTGAACGACCTATCCAGCCATTCAAACTGCTACGGCGCCAAGATATGATCCAGAGGCTCGTCTACGACCCCGAGATCACGCAGGCGATTGTCGACCATGCCAAGGCAGAGGGTGTGCGCGAAGACGTGGCGTTCGAGCGGGCGCGACGCTATGCAAAAGAGATCGTTCCGTCCTTTTCGGCTTGGGCCTATTTCGGTTTTGCCATTCGCGCCGCACGCTTTCTAAGCACGTCCCTTTATCGGGTGAGAATGGTGCATCAGGATGTTGGGCTGGCGGATGTCGACCCCGAGGCGACAGTGGTTTTCGTGATGAACCACCGATCAAATATGGATTATGTGCTGGTCACATATTTAGCCGCAGACCGGTCGGCGTTGTCTTATGCGGTTGGGGAGTGGGCGCGGGTGTGGCCTTTGTCGCGGCTGATCCGGGCGATGGGCGCGTATTTCATCCGCGGCAAATCTCGCAATGATTTGTATCGCAAAGTTCTGGCGAAATACGTCCAGCAGGCAACTGGAGCTGGTGTAACACAGGCCGTGTTTCCCGAAGGAGGGCTGAGCCTTGATGGCAGTCTTGCGTCTCCGAAAGTTGGTATTCTGAAATACATTCTTGAAGGCGCTGTGGCGGCCAAGCGTGATGTGGTCTTTGTTCCAATTGCTTTGAATTATGACCGTGTATTGGAGGATACGATCCTCTTGCGGGCGCAAGCCAAGGGAGAGCGAAAGTTTCACGCGCGCATCAGTGTCGTTTTTACTGCGATCCTGCGGCAGATACGGTTGCGGATCACGGGCAAGTTCCATCGGTTTGGATATGCAGCGGTCAGTTTCGGGCAACCGTTGACGCTGAGCGAGGTTTCAGAAGCAGAAAGCACGCCAGATGCGCTGTCTTCGGCAATTATGGAACGGATTGCGGCCGCAGTTCCGGTGCTGTCTGTTCCGTTGATCTCGTATTTGCTGCTTACAAATGGTCCGATGAAGAGGGATGCGCTTGAGATTGCGTTTGCCGATACGCTTAAAAGCCTGGAATCAGCGCAAGTGCATATTCCACGCCACAATCGCGATTATGCTGTTGAATACGGTCTTCGCAATCTTCGTGAGCGGCGGTTGGTGGTAGAGAATGCAGGCCAGATCAGTATCACAGTTGGTCAAGAAGCCCTTGCTGGATTTTACGCGAACTCCATTCGACATCTGTTTTGATGCGATTCTGCAGCTGCAAATGGTTTTCTGCGATTGCTCGGTCATAAAATTACAAAACTAGCTTAATTCTTGTTGCATAATTTCAAAGGCGGTCATATTTCAAGGTCAGACGCCGCGATTCTGCATTGCGGCACGTAAAAACATGACTCTAGGAGGCTCCGATGGCACTCGACCAGCAGACCGGCATCGCGGCGTATGATGCGCCTGAAAAAGACTTGTATGAGATCGGCGAGATGCCACCTCTTGGGTACGTGCCCAAGCAGATGTACGCATGGGCAATCCGCCGCGAGCGTCACGGAGAGCCGGAACAGGCTTTTGAGGTCGAAGTTGTCGATACATGGCAAATCGACAGCCACGAAGTTCTTGTTTTGGTTATGGCCGCCGGCGTGAACTACAACGGCGTTTGGGCCGGCCTCGGCCAGCCGATCAGCCCGTTTGATGGCCACAAGCAGCCGTATCATATTGCGGGTTCCGACGCCTCCGGGATCGTCTGGAAAGTGGGCGATAAAGTGAAGCGCTGGAAAGTTGGCGACGAAGTGGTCATCCACTGCAATCAGGATGATGGTGACGATGAGGAATGCAACGGCGGCGATCCGATGTATTCTCCGACACAGCGGATCTGGGGCTATGAAACCCATGATGGGTCTTTTTCGCAGTTCACCCGCGTTCAGGCACAACAGCTGATGCCGCGTCCGAAGCACCTGACATGGGAAGAAAGCGCCTGCTATACGCTGACCCTTGCAACTGCATACCGGATGCTGTTTGGGCACCAGCCGCACGAATTGCGCCCTGGTCAAAACGTGTTGGTCTGGGGTGCCTCGGGTGGTCTGGGGTCTTATGCGATCCAGCTGGCCAATACGGCCGGTGCCAATGCGATCGGCGTGATCTCGGACGAGGACAAGCGCGACTTTGTGATGTCGATGGGTGCCAAAGGCGTCATCAATCGTAAGGATTTCAAATGCTGGGGTCAGCTGCCCACAGTGAACACACCTGAATACAAAGAGTGGTTCACCGAGGCGCGTAAATTCGGCAAAGCGATCTGGGACATCACCGGCAAGGGTAACAACGTCGACATGGTATTCGAGCACCCTGGTGAGTCGACTTTCCCGGTCTCGACGCTGGTCTGCAAGAAGGGCGGCATGGTCGTGATTTGTGCGGGCACCACCGGCTTCAACTGTACGTTTGACGTACGCTACATGTGGATGCACCAGAAGCGTCTTCAGGGTTCGCACTTTGCCCATCTGAAGCAAGCCGCCTCGGCCAACCAACTGATGGTCGAACGTCGTCTGGATCCGTGCATGTCCGAAGTGTTCCCGTGGAACGAGATCCCGCAGGCCCATACGAAGATGCTGCGCAACGAGCACAAGCCGGGCAACATGGCAGTGCTGGTGCAATCGCCCAAGACTGGGCTGCGCACCTTTGAGGATGCATTGGCGGCCAGATCGTAACGATCTGCTTACTTCTGAATGGTAACAAGAACCCGCGGGCCAATCGGCGCGCGGGTTTTTTGTTGTTTGGTTCGAGAGCAAAGCGTTCTACGCCGTTTCCACATCCTCGCCATAATTGGGGAGTTGGAATCAGGGAGTTTGCCAAGATTTCGCCACATGTTATGGTTGTGTTAATCTTCTGTTAACTATATCAGGGTGACGGTGTCATGAGACATGACTGGATCATTGATGTGTTGACCGATCTCAGAACGTTCGCTGCTGCGAATGATCTGGATGTTTTGGCAGCCAAACTCGACGATACGCAATTGGTTGCAGAAGCAGAGATCGGCGCGCGCGGTAGGGGAAAACACCGTGGGCTTCTTGGAACGAGTACCGCAACTGGACGATGTGATCGCACGATTAGAGTGCGCAGAACGTCTTGAAGAATTGCAAACGATTATCGAATGGCTGCGTGACTACTATGCTGTCGATGACATGGTGTATCACTGGGTGTCCAGCAACGGCACGCAATACGGGTGTGGTACCTACGATCCGAAATGGGTCACCCGATATCTTGAAAAGGGATACCTGCGCATAGATCCGGTTGTCATCGGTTGCTATCAAAGGTTCCATCCCGTGGATTGGCGAAGATTGGATTGGTCCGGCAAGGCGGCGCGCGCTTTCATGGAAGATGCCATGGCGCACGGGATCGGCCACCAAGGGTATTCCATTCCAATCCGTGGGCCGAACGGTCAATTCGCGTTGTTTTCTGTGAGCCACAGTTGCGACGATGACCAATGGGTCAGTTTCACCGAACACAATCGCCGGGACCTGATCCTTCTTGCGCACTACTTCAATCAAACCGCGCTCAAGCTGGAGCCGGGGCGAAAGCCCGAGCAAACACAGGCGCTGTCGCCCCGGGAGGTTGAAACCATGACCCTGCTTGCGGTTGGGTACAGCCGGGCGCAGGTTGCCGAAACGCTGTCGATCTCAGAGCACACATTGCGAGTCTACATTGAAAGCGCACGGTTCAAGTTGGGCGCGATGAACACCACCCACGCCGTAGCGCGGGCGATGGCGCGGGGACAGATTGTTGTCTGATCCGACGCAAAGACAGGTGTCTCGTCTGACGCAACGCGCGGTGCGGAAAGAGTCCGTTTACGGTTAAGAGCCAGCGTGCCCCCCGCAAGGGAGGGCACTTTCATGATTCGATATCTTTATGGCGATCAACTGACCAAGCACCCGCTTTTGGCTCGCACAATGTTCGAGGATCGTGCGGACCAGTTCAAAACGCGGCTTGGCTGGGAGGTCACGGTCAACGCGGATGGGCAGGAGCGGGATGAATATGATGATCTTAACCCGCTCTATGTGATCTGGGAAACCGCGACCGGAGTGCATGGTGGGTCCATGCGGTTTCTACCGACGACCGGGCGCACGATGGTCAACGATCACTTCCTCGATTTGACCGATGGTGTGCCAATCCAAAGCCCCTTCATTTGGGAGTGCACCCGCTTTTGCCTGTCGCGCCATGCCGAACCGGGAACAGCGGCCGCGCTAATGCTGGCGGGTGGCGAGGTCATGCAGGGGTTTGGCGTGAAGCACTTTGTCGGTGTGTTCGACGCGCGCATGGTGCGGATTTACAACCGGATCGGGGCCGCGCCGGAGGTTTTGGGGACACAAGGCGAAGGTCGGCAGTCGATCAGCGTGGGTCTTTGGGAGTTTAGTGCCGCGGCGCAGAAAAGAGTGTCCAGAGTGGCGGGAATTCCATTGCTCGCATCGCGAGGCTGGTTCGAGGCGTCATTTTGTGACGTCGTGCCACAAAGGGATGTAAGCGCCGCCTGACGCTGGTGCCTGTCGCGCGGGCGCTATAGGGTCCGCGCATGACACTTCCCGCGCTTACATACTCTGAAGATCAGGCTGCTGCACATGATGCGGTGGCCGACATGTTGCGCGAGGCGGGCATTGATCTTGATGATGGTCTGTTGCTGCCGCCGCGTGACGGCAAGGCCAAGATCATGGCCATCACTGGCAAGGCCGGGTCAGGCAAAACGCTTCTATTGGCGGAGCTGTGCAAATCCTTGCAATCGGCGGGCGTCGAGGTCGTGTCGGGTGATTACGAAGGCCGCCGACGCAAAGACCGTCGGACATTGGCGGTGTTGGCCCCAACCAACAAGGCGGCGTTTGTGTTGCGGATGCGCGGTGTGCCCGCGACGACCATTCACCGTATTCTTTATACACCGGTTTATGATCCAGAATATGAGCGCATCGCCGAATGGCTGATGGGCAATGGTGACCAGCCCGAAATCGAAGGCCTCACCGAAGAGGCACTTGCACGGGCGCAGGTGTCTTACGAGTCGCACAAATCAATCCCAGCGGCTTTGGCTGCAGCGGGATTGCGCGGGTCGGATTTCATCACTGGATGGAAACGACGGGAAGACCCTCTGGACATCGGCTTTGTCGACGAGGCGTCGATGTTGGACGAACGTCAGGTCGAAGACCTGCGCGAGATTTTCCCAAACCTGTTGCTTTTCGGGGATCCGGCGCAGCTGGCCCCGGTAAATCAGTCCGGTAAGATGGTGTTCGAAACCTTGGCCCCCAGCCAAGTGCTGAACCTCAACCGCATTCACCGACAGGACGCGGACAATCCGATCCTTGATTTGGCGCATGCCTTGGCCGATCCGCAGCTTGATTTCTACGGCTTCGAGCGGATGGTTGAAGAGATTTCCCGCACAGATGATCGGGTTGTTCTGGGGCAACGGGTCGAGGTCGATCTTATGGCGCGCTCCCCGGTTCTGGTCTGGCGCAATGTGACCCGGATCCGCCTGATCAATGCGTTCCGCGCGGTGCACGGCGCGCCCGAAGATTCGCTGCTCGAAGGGGAACCGCTGATCTGTGACGGGCTGGAACTGCCGTTGAAGCACCGCAAGAAACGGCTGGATTTGGAAGCGCGGGGACTGATCAAGGGCGCGCAGGTGATTTACCTTGGGCCGGGGCGCAAGCCGGGGTTTTCGCGGTTGCACGTGATCGGGGCCGAAGATCCGCAGGTTTCTGCGGCGTCGATTGTGAAGATCGAAAAACCTGATGAAGAAGAGCCGTTCATCCCTTTTGCCGCGCGCATGGGGACGACGTTCCTGCATGGGGCCGCAGTGACCATTCACAAGGCGCAGGGGTCGCAATGGGACACGGTTCAGGTGTTTGCGCCCGATCTTGAAGTTGCGGCGCGCATGGGGCGGAGTGAGGCAGGCCAGCCTTTGTGGAAACGGTTGGCCTATGTTGCGATCACCCGCGCGTCGAACCGGCTGCATTGGGTGGTGCGCAATCGGTTGTCGAAACCCACCGGGCCGTTGCAGGTGGATGATCTGAGGGCCGCGCCTGCGGCCCCCCTAGCGCTTGAAGTCGAAGCCGATTTCTAGAGCTTGACGATCTGCTTGCCGGTGTTGCCGCCCTTGAGCATTGCGATGAATGCATTGGGAGCGTTTTCCAGTCCTGCGGCCACGTCTTCGAGATAGGCGATTTCGCCCGCTGCGACCTTGGGTCCAACGCTTTTGAGGAAAGCAGGGTACTGATCCCAATGGTCGAAGATGATAAAGCCCGAGACCTGAAGACGCTTGACCAGAACACTGCGCCACATCGCTGGTAGCTGGTTTTCGGGAGCGATGTTCGACCCACCATACCACGCGATCATTCCGCAAACCGGAATGCGCCCGTGCACGTTCATCAGCGGCATCACTGCCTCGAGCACCTGCCCGGCGACGTTTTCCCAGTAGATGTCCACGCCGTCCGGGGCCATTTCGGCAATCGCATTGCGCAGGGACGCGGCGTTGTCATAGGCGCGGTGGTCGATGGCGGCATCAAAGCCGAAGGTTTCGGTGGCAAGGCGGCATTTCTCTGCGCCCCCGGCAATGGCGATGGTGCGCAGGCCCATCTGTTTTGCCAATTGGCCGACCATTGATCCGACCGGACCCGTTGCTGCGCCAACGACAAGCGTTTCGCCGGCTTTGGGTTTGCCGAATTCGTTCAGACCGACCCAACCGGTCAGGCCGGGCATCCCAAGGACGCCAAGTGCTGTGGAAGGTGGCAGCGCAGGGTCGAGCATACGCAATTCATTGCCCGGCAGGCAGGCGTGACTGGCCCAACCGGTCATTCCGGTGACCATGTCGCCTGCGGTGAAGCCGTCTGCCTTGCTTTCCAGTACGCGACCAACGCCTTGGCCTGTCATGGTGCCGCCAAGATCGACCGAGGGCGCATAGCTTTTCACGTCGTCCATGCGGCCCCGCATGTAGGGGTCAAGCGACAGGTGGGTGACTTCGATCACCACCTCGCCATTTGCGGGCGCGGGAACTGCGCCGGTTTCCAGTTTGAAGTCCTCCGGCACCGGTGCGCCTTTGGGGCGGCGGGCCAGCGTGATGCGGGACATCGTGTCGGACATGAGTTGCTTCCTCACGGTTAGGGGTTGCGCGATTTGGGTCGGATGATCAGTGTATCTGGAAGCACAGCGCAGAAGGCAAGGGAGGGCTTTATGCACGGAATGATGATGAACCGGCCATTGTCGGTGATCGAATTGCTAAGGTATGCCGCCGAGATTCACAGCGCTGGAGAGATTGTGTCGGTTCGCACCGAAGGCGACCTGCACCGTCAGACCTATGCCGAGACTTTCAAACGCACGGCGCAACTGGCGCATGGGTTGGCGACCTTGGGCGTAACGCAGGGCGACCGCGTGGCCACTTTGGCATGGAATGGCTATCGGCATTTCGAGCTGTATTACGCGATTTCGGGTATGGGGGCCGTGTGCCACACAATCAACCCGCGTCTGTCCGCTGAGCAAATGCTCTACATCATCGGTCATGCCGAAGACCGGGTTCTGTTTGTCGACCTAGCTTTCGTGCCGATTCTCGAGGCGTTGAAGGATCATCTTCCTGCGGGTCTGAAACTGGTGGTGATGACCGATGCTGCGCATATGCCAAGTTCTGCATTGGACCTGCACTGCTATGAAGACCTGATCGCGCCGCACCCGACTGAATATGACTGGCCCGAGTTGCCTGAAGAAACTGCGGCTGGCCTGTGCTACACCTCGGGTACGACGGGCAACCCCAAGGGGTCGCTTTATTCGCATCGCTCGACCGTGTTGCACGCGCTTTTCATCGCGGTGACGTTGCCCCGCTCGTTGCATGAGGGCGCGCGGCTTTTGCCTGTGGTGCCAATGTTCCACGTCAATTCCTGGGGAATGCCATATGCTGCGCCGATCGTTGGTGCGTCACTGATCATGCCGGGGGGCAAGCTGGATGGGCCTTCGCTTTATGATCTGATGGAAAGCGAAAAGGTTACGGCAAGCTGGGGCGTGCCAACCGTCTGGCTGGGACTGCGGGCCGAAATCGAGGCGCGGGGCAAGCCGCCATCGTCCTTGGATCAGGTGGTGATCGGTGGCTCTGCCGCGCCACGCAGTATGATCGAGGCCTTCGAGAAGATGGATATCGACGTCTGTCACGCGTGGGGCATGACCGAAATGAGCCCGGTGGGCACGACGGGGCAATTGCCGAACACGATGGACGATGCGCCATTCGAGGACCGTATGGCGCGCAAATCGTTACAAGGACGACGAGTCTTTGGTGTCGACCTGAAAATCGTGAGCGAGGACGGCCAACGACTTCCGCATGATGGCAAAGCGGTGGGCGAGCTTTATGTCCGCGGCAACGCTGTGATCTCGGGCTATTTCAAGAATGATGATGCCACGGCGGATGCGATTGATGCCGAGGGTTGGTTCGGCACCGGTGATGTCGCGAGCATATCTCCCGACGGTTTCCTAAGCGTTCAGGACCGATCGAAAGACCTCATCAAGTCGGGTGGTGAATGGATCAGTTCGATTGATCTGGAGAACATTGCAATGGCGCATCCTGAGATTGCGAACTGTGCGGTGATCGCAATAGCGCATCCGAAATGGGACGAACGCCCGGTTCTCGTCGTCGTACCCCAAGAGGGATGCGAGCCCACGCTTGCGGATATACATGCGCTGATGGAGCCACATTTTGCTAAGTGGCAATTGCCGGACGATCTACTTTTTGTGGAGGCGTTGCCGCTCACTGCGACAGGCAAAGTGTCCAAACTGACGTTGCGCCAGCAGTTTGTCGACTACGTGTTGCCGGATGTCCGCTGACATATTGCGGAACATGCCGCCAAGTGTTTCACGCTGGTATGAGATCGGGCAGGACCGGATCAACGCCTTTGCCGATGTGACCGAGGATTGGCAGTTCATCCATCTTGATACGGAACGCATGGCTCCGCAGGGCGGGACCATGGTGCATGGGTTTCTGACGCTGTCGATGTTGTCAGCCATGTCCTACGATGTGCAACCGGAAGTCCCCGGTATGGTGCAGGGCTTGAACTACGGCTTTGACCGCATCCGTTTTGTCAGCCCGGTGAGGGCGGGGCAGCGGATACGGGGACGCTTCAGCGTCGCGGAAGTGGTGGAAAAGCCCGGGCGCTATGACGTGACTTGGGACGTGGCGGTTGAGATTGACGGGGCCGAGCGCCCCGCCATCGTTGCTAAGTGGATCAACGTGCTCGAGGTTGAGACTTAGACCGATGCGCGGATAGCGCGAATGTTTTCGCCGTAGGGGACGGGGTTGTCGACTGAGCCGCCTTTGAACACGGCAGAGCCTGCGACCAGTACGTCGGCCCCGGCAGCAACGACCAAGGGCGCGGTGCTGGGATCGACGCCGCCGTCAATCTCGATGTGGACCTCGCGGTCGCCGATCATCTCGCGTAGTTCGGTGACTTTCTGAACGCAGGAGTGGATGAATTTCTGACCACCGAAACCGGGGTTCACAGTCATCACGCAGATCAGGTCAACCATATCGAGCAGAGGAGCCGCTGCCTCGGCGGGGGTGCCGGGGTTGAGGGCGAGACCTGCTTTGGCACCGGTTGCACGGATGGCCTGAAGAGTCCGGTGGATGTGCGGCCCGGCCTCGACATGGGCGGTGATCACGTCGGCCCCTGCATCGGCAAATGCCTGAATGTAAGGATCGACAGGCGCAATCATCAGATGCACGTCCATCACTGTCTTGATGTGCGGACGGATCGCGGCACAGGTGGCTGGACCGAAGGTGATGTTGGGCACGAAATGGCCATCCATGACATCGACGTGAATCCAATCTGCGCCCTGGGCCTCGACCGCTTGGATCTCGGCACCAAAATTGGCGAAGTCAGCAGAAAGGATGGACGGGGCGATTTTTACCGAACGGTCAAATTTCATGGCGGCAGCTCCTGATAGGTTGCGCAGGGCTTAGTACCCAGCGCTCCGGTCCACAAGATACAAGAAAGGCTCACCTGCTTCACCGCGGCGGATATTCTCGACAATTGCACGCGACGCGCTGGGCGCGCGGGTCTCGGACGCAATGTGCGGGGTGACTGTCACTTTCGGATGTGCCCAGAATGGGTGATCCTGGGGCAAAGGTTCGACGCGGAACACGTCGAGCGTGGCATGGCCAATCTGGCCGCTG
This sequence comes from uncultured Marivita sp., assembly GCA_947503115.1. Lineage (GTDB taxonomy): Bacteria > Pseudomonadota > Alphaproteobacteria > Rhodobacterales > Rhodobacteraceae > Marivita. The sequence continues at coordinate 10,773 of CANNCS010000004.1, read as the reverse complement.
TCGAGCGCAGCCAGTAGGGCGTTGTCGTCAATGAGAGGTCCACGCCCCGGATTGATGATGAACGCGCCTTTGGGCAGCATCGCCAACGTCTCGGCGTTAAGCGTGTTTTCTGTGGCGGCGGTGCTGGGCAACAGCAAAATCAGGATCTGCGACTGGCGTAGCACTGTGTGTAATCCGTCTGTCCCGGTGTGGCAGGTGATGCCGTCGATTTTCTTTTGGCTACGAGCCCAGCCACTGACCGGGAAACCGAGCTGTGCAATAGCCTGACCGCAGGCACTGCCCAGTTCTCCCAGCCCGAGAATGCCGACAGGGCGATCCGCTGACACGGGTGGCGCGTCGGGTACCCATGTGTGATCCGGGTTCACGATATGCGCATCCATACCAAGGTGGTGACGCAGCGTGTGGCCTGTGACCCATTCGACCATACCTTGGGTCAGGCCGGCGTCATCAACCATTCGGGCGTAGGGTACTTTGAGGGTCGGGTTGCCGACGGCGTCCTCGACACCTGCCCAGAGGTTCAAGACTGCTTTGAGCCGTGTGTAGGGTGTAAAGTCCTGCACCGGAGAGCTCGGGGCGTAGATGATGTAATCGACATCCGCCGGAGGAAGTTCGGTGGCAAGCGCGTAGTCCACGCCAATATCGTCAAGTGCGGTGCGCAATGGGGCTTCGTATTGCGCCCAGCGTTTTTCGTGGGCGGCGAAGAGGACGTTGATCGGCATGGCTTACCTCGGTCGGTGGACATGTGCGCTCTGTACCAAGCCGAACGCGAGCATCAAGACCAACATGGCGGATCCGCCGTAACTGACCAACGGCAGCGGCACGCCTACTACTGGGGCAAGGCCCATGACCATCGACATGTTGACGGCGAAGAACAAGAAGAACGTGACCCCGATTCCGAGGATAAGAAGCGAGGAATAGCGGTCGCGGTTTTGCAGCGCTGAGACGATGCAAAAGGCAAGGATCAACACGTAGAGGATCAACAGAGAGATACCGCCGATAAAGCCAAATTCTTCGGACAGGGTGTTGAAGATGAAGTCGGTGTGTTTTTCCGGCAGGAAGTTCAGTCGCGACTGGGTTCCTTGCATAAAGCCGCGTCCGGTCCAACCTCCTGACCCCATCGCGATCTTGGCCTGCGTGATGTGATAGCCCGCTCCCAAAGGGTCTGACGATGGGTCAAGGAATGTATCGATGCGCCGGAATTGGTAATCCTTGAGCAACTGCCATTCAGTGCCCCGGCTTAGGAATACCGCATAGATGCCACCAACGCCTGCTGCGATGACGGTGGCGAAGTAGGCCCAGTGCACGCCAGCGAGAAACATCATCAACCCGCCGCCCGCGACCAGCAGAATAGCTGTGCCAAGGTCAGGCTGTGTCAGGACCAGAAAGGTTGGCAGCAGAATAAGGAACACTGGCACCAGAACCCAGAACGGATGCGAGGTTTTCTTCATCGGCAACCAGTCGTAATAGGCGGCCAAGATCATCACCATGGCTATTTTCATCAGCTCGGATGGTTGCAAACGCATGAAGCCAAGGTTGATCCAGCGTTGCGCACCCATACCGACGGTGCCGAAAAACTCGACCGCGATCAGCAGAGCAAGCGCGACGAGGTAGGCCATCACCGACATATTGCGCCAGAACCATATCGGCACCATCGCGACGATAAACATGACAGCAAGACCAAGCGCATACCGTTTCATTTGCGGTTCGGCCCATGGGTTTATTGATCCGCCAGCAACCGAGTACAGCATCAAGAAGCCGACACCGGCGATGGCGGTCAGCAGGATGATCAGCGGCCAATTGAGGAACAGCATCTTGCGCCAGCCGGCCGGGACGGTTTTGACGGTGTATTCAAGATAACTCATGCGCGGCTCCGTCCGTCCGGGTCGTTCTCGCGGAGAACCTGTTGCAGGCGTTCCTGCTGCGAACGGATGCGTTCGCGGTCTTTGGACGGGTAGGCGTCTAACGGTGGATCTTGTCCGTACAGCGCTTGCAGAGTCACGTCACGGGCGATGGGCGCAGCCGCCGCTGAGCCGCCGCCGCCATGTTCGACCACAACCGATACTGCGATCTTGGGGGCTTCGAAGGGTGCGTAATTGACGAAAAGCGCGTGGTCCCGGCGGTTCCACGGCAGGTCTTCGTTGCGCGTCACACCGCGGGCACGTTCTGCGGCGGTGATGTTGCGCACCTGACTGGTTCCGGTCTTGCCGGCCATGCGGAAGGTTTCGTCGATGATCCGCGAGCCGTAGGCGGTGCCCCGTCGGTTGTTGCTGACCGCGAACATGGCGCGCCTTATCTGGCGCAAGTGGTTTTCATTGAAACCCAGATCGCGCTCGGCATCCTCGGCGGTGTCGGCCTCGCCGATCCGGCGAACAAGCCGGGGCATGATTTCTTTTCCGGTCGCAAGGCGAGCTGTCATCACGGCAAGCTGCAAAGGTGAGCTGAGCACAAAACCTTGCCCGATGGAGGCGTTGACTGTGTCACCGATGACCCAGCCAGACCCGCGTTCGCGTTCTTTCCAATCCTTGTTGGGCACAAGTCCTTCGGTCACGGCAGACATACCGATGTTGAAGGCATGTCCCAGCCCAAGCCGCCGCGCGGTTTCTGCAATCCGTTCGATTCCGACCTTGAGTGCAAGGTCGTAGTAGTAGACGTCGCAGCTTTCTCGGAGCGATTGTTCGAGGTTCATGTGCCCATGGCCTGCGCGTTTCCAGCAGTGGAAGCGACGACCGCCCACTTCCATGTGGCCGGGGCACCAGACTGTTTCATCAGGGGAGACCACACCTGCATCCAGCGCGGCCAGAACGGTGACCATCTTGAAGGTCGAGCCGGGGGGGTAGGCGTCCTGAACGGTTTTCGACGCCAATGGGCGGTGATCATTGTCGCGCAATTCGCCGAAATCCGCGACTGAAATACCGCGTACGAATTTGTTCGGGTCGTAGGATGGTGATGACGCTATGCCGAGCAGATCGCCATTCGTGACGTCCATTACAACGACCGACGCGCTTTCTTCGCCCAAGCGGGCGTTGATGTAGCTCTGCAGCTTGGTGTCGACCGTTAATTGCATGTCGGCACCGGGTGTGCCTTCGCGTCGGTCCAATTCGCGCATCACGCGGCCGACGGCGTTCACCTCGACCCGTTTGGCCCCGGCGCGTCCGCGCAGAACCTCTTCGTGGCGGGCTTCAATGCCGACTTTTCCGATCTGAAAACGCGGGATGCGCAGGACAGGATCGGGGGTTTCGTAGCGGGCCAGATCACGTTCGCTGACAGGGCCAACATAGCCAACCACATGGGCAAAGTCGCCACGGCGGGGATAGCTGCGGGACAAGCCCACCTCGGGGGTGACGCCGGGCAGGGCGGGAGCGTTGACAGCAACCCGGCTGATGTCGTCCCAGGTGACGCGTTCGGCCACGGTCACGGGCAAGAACGGCGCGCTACGTTGCATTTCTGTCAGGGCGCGATTGAGTTCGTCCTCGTCAAGTTCGACCAACGCGGACAGACGGGCGATCACCTCGTCGACATTGCCGGCGTCTTCCTTAACCATCGTGATGCGGTAGGACGGCTCATTGCCCGCGATAATTACACCGTTGCGGTCGAAAACCTGGCCACGGGTTGGAGGGATCAGGCGGATGTTGATGCGGTTTTCTTCGGCGAGCAGCCGGAACTCATCGGCTTGATCGACTTGGAGGTGTTGCATCCGCAACCCCAGCGCGCCGGCGAAGGCCAGCTGTACGCCGCCAAGGAACAGCCCGCGACGCGAGATTTTGCGGACGCTTTCCGCAGTGTCTTTTGGCGCTCGTCTCATAGCGTTCGCCCCAACCGATCCATATCCCCCGGTGCGGACCGTCGCACGCCAAAGAGGAAGTAGGACACGCCCACAACCGCTGGGTATATGGCAATGGTCATCATCACTTGCACAAAGCTCAGCATAAGCGTTCCGGGTGCAAGAATAAGGACCATCATGACCGCGCGGTAGAGGATCGTGATCACAATCAGGGTACCCGCGAAGGTCAGCCATTCAAGAACAAATGTGGTTTCCCTTTGCCGTCGTTCGCGGGATTTGAGCCATTCGGCAGCACAGACCACCAGAACCGACCACAGGCCCGGTGGGCGTTGCAGCATCATGTCGGCCAGCAGCATCACTCCTGCAACCAGTAGGATCGGTACATATTCCGGGCGCCGCACTGTCCAAGCAAAGACCATCGCCACCAGCAAATCTGGACTGGACCATTGGCTGGGCGCCGGGTTGAGAGGCAGGAGGTGGAAGAAAAGGATCAGCAGGGTCAGCAGAATGAAAAGCAGACGCATCGCCCAGATTTGCAGCGCTCCAGAGTCCATTATTGTTCGGGCTCCGCGGCGGCGGCATCGGCCGCACCCGGGGGTGTTTCAGGCAGGATCAACGCCGAGGGGTTGGACACCCGTCGCGCGCCATGATCGCGCAGGACGCGCAGGAATTCGAGCCGCTCATAGTCGGCGGCCAACCGAGTTCGCAGGCGTCCGCCGGGGTCTTGTGCGACTTGGCCGATCAAAAGGCCCGGTGGAAACACGTCACCATCGCCGGAGGTTACGATCCGGTCGCCGGGGCGGACTTGGTCGGGATTTTCCAGAAAGTCGATGGGCGGTGCAGAGGTGTTGTCGCCGACGATCAGCGCGCGCTGTCCGGACGGTTGGATTGTTGCGGGGATACGACTTGTCGCGTCAGTCAGCATGATAACGCGGCTGGTGTTCGGGCCGACGCCAGAGATGCGTCCGACAAGGCCGGTGCCATCCATTGTTGCCCAACCGTCAACAATCCCGTCGCGTGAGCCGACATTGATCAAAACGGACTGACGGAAAGGTGATCCGGAATCCGCCAGCACCACACCTGTGATATAGGTCAGTCGAGGATCAAGGCGTACGTTGTTGAGATCACGCAGTTTGGCGTTTTCCTGTTCAAGCTGAAGCGCGGCTTCTTTCCAGGCGGTCATCTGGCGCAATTCGCGGCGCAGTTCCTGGTTCTGTTCGTAGATGCGCTGATAGCTGCGGAAGTCGCGGACAATGTTCACTGTGGCGGTGACCGGGGCCATTGCCCAGTCAAAGCTGGGTATGACCGTGTCGATCACAGCGGCACGAAATCGTTCAACGCGCGGGCTGTCGATGCGCCAGATGAAGAACAGGCCCAGCAGACACAGGATAACGACCGCGAGCAGAAGCCTCCGCAGCGGGGTTGTGTAGTCTTCGCTGTTGGTGCCGTTCTTCGCCAAAACTTCCCTTTCCAAGCGCAACCCGAAAAAAGGGAACCGGTTTTCGGATCAGGTTGCGCGCACTCTTACCATATGCTGGGACAATTGGGTGGTCAGATCAGCTGTCGTAGTCAATCGCGTGACGCAATTGTTTTTCGTATTCTAGCGCCTTGCCAGTTCCAAGAGCCACGCAGTTGAGGCTTTCGTCAGCGATCGACACCGCAAGCCCGGTTTGTTCGCGTAGCGCCAGGTCCAGATCGCCCAGAAGTGCGCCACCCCCGGTGAGCATTACACCACGGTCGACAATGTCTGCGGCAAGGTCGGGCGGTGTGGCTTCGAGCGCGGTCATCACCGCTTCGCAGATAGCCTGTACAGGCTCGGACAGGGCTTCAGCCACTTGGGCCTGACTGATCTCGGTTTCCTTGGGGACACCATTCAAAAGATCACGGCCTCGGATCTGCATCGAGCTGCCGCGCCCATCGTCGGGCATGCGGGCCGTGCCGATAGAGGTCTTGATGCGTTCAGCGGTCGATTCGCCGACCAGAAGGTTCTGCTGGCGGCGCAGGTAGTTGATGATGGCCTCGTCCATGCGGTCACCACCAACGCGGACTGAGCGGGCATAGACAATGTCACCTAGCGACAGGACGGCGACTTCGGTTGTCCCGCCGCCAATGTCGACGACCATGTTGCCTGTCGGATCGGTGATGGGCATGCCGGCACCGATAGCGGCAGCGATGGGTTCTGCAATAAGTCCGGCCTTGCGCGCACCAGCTGACAGAACCGACTGGCGGATCGCACGCTTTTCAACGGGGGTTGCGCCATGCGGTACGCAGACGATGATCTTGGGCTTAGAGAAAGTCGAGCGCTTGTGAACCTTGCGAATGAAGTGCTTGATCATTTCTTCGGCGACGTCGAAGTCTGCGATTACGCCTTCGCGCATCGGGCGGATCGCTTCGATGCTGCCGGGGGTTCGACCCAGCATCAACTTGGCGTCTTCGCCGACAGCCAGAACTTTTTTCTGCCCGTCCTTGATGTGGTAGGCGACAACGGACGGTTCGGACAGGACCACACCGCGCCCTTTGACGTAAACCAGTGTGTTAGCCGTTCCAAGGTCGATGGCCATGTCCGACGAAAACATGCCCAACAGTTTGTCCAGTCCAAGCATCAGTGTTTTGCCCCGCGCCAATAACTCTTAGGCCAGCGACTCTGTCTGTCGTAAGCCGAGGGTCTTATAGGTGTGGTTTCGCAGGTGCGAAAGGGCCAGAACGCCCCGGGCCAGCATGAATCTGCCACAGGTCGGCATTAACGTCTTGGGCAAGAGCATGTCAGCGGCAATGGCCGTTCTGATCCTAGGCCGTCTTCAGTTTGCTTTGCGGGCGATCATTGTCACTGAATTGGAAACGGATTCACGCGTTTTGCCCCGTAAGTGTCAATTTTGAACCGAATTCTGGCCACGTTACAGACCCACAAAAGTCGCAAGTCTGCTTGGGGTTCATATGGTTGGTAAATTCTTAAAGAGTATTTTCATGTTGGCTTTCTATGCCGCCGGATTGAGTGTTGTGGTTGGGGTTTGGGACTACACCCGCCAGGCAAAAGCCGAAGGCTACGATTACTCGTTCGAAAAATACCAAGTGTCAGTGGTGGATCGATACGGCGCGGAAGCGGCGATCGCATTTACACTTATCGACAGTATCAAGGCCAGTGCAGGGATCGATCCTGAGGGTATTAGTTTCTCTGGGTTAATCTCATCTGTTGTGGATACGGTGTCGAACCCTGAGTCTGCTTCGCCCAAATCGCTGGACGCTGACGTGGTTGTGGATTCTGGTCCCATCATTTTGGCGTCCGCCGGATCGCTGCTCGCACCCGAAAGTTCCGTTTACCCACGCGCGCGCGCTCTAAGAAAGTGACTGGAAACGACCGCGCGTCGTTTTCCTGCTGCAACGTGTCGGGTCGGATTGGTGTTGCGTTTGCGCTGGCGGTATTCACAGGGGCAGACGCCTTGGAGTGAAGACCCATGAAAACGCATGTGAAAGCTTTGGTTGTCGGCGGTGGCGCTGTCGGCACCTCGATTGCCTATCATCTCGCCCGTGCGGGGTGGGACGATGTAATGCTGCTGGAACGGGACGAGTTGACCTCGGGTTCGACATGGCATGCCGCTGGCTTGCTGCCCTATTTCAACATGTCATTTGCGACGACCCACATCCACGACTACTCGATCAAGTTCTATAAAACGCTTGAAGAAGAGACCGGGTTGAATGCTGGGTTTTCGGTGGTTGGCAACCTGCGCATGGCGCAAAGCCAAGCGCGGATGGATGAATACATGGTCTATGCCACAACGGCTGAAACCTGTGGTGTTCCATATGAATGGTTGTCGCCTGCGCAGATCAAAGAACGGTACCCTTTGCTGAACTGCGATGATTTGGTCGGAGCAATTTATCACCCGACGGATGGCTATATTAACCCTGCCGATGTGACTATGGCGATGGCCAAGGGCGCGCGGCAGCGCGGTGTGATGATCGAACGCAAGTGGCAGGCGGACGCGTTTCACTGGACCGGGGATCATTGGGATGTGACCTGCACGAAGATGGTCGAAAAGGGTGGCAACCTTGTGCCGTCTGATGAACAGATCGTCATCCATGCCGAACATGTCGTGACTGCTTCGGGCAACCATGCGCAGCGCACGGCGAAAATGCTGTGCATCAAAATGCCAGCGATCCCGGTGGAGCATCAGTTTATCGTCACGGAACCCGACCCCGCATTGATCGAATGGCGCAAGGCAGGCAATGCCGAGCATCCCGTGCTGCGCGACGCCGACGCCAAGTGGTATGTTCGCGAAGAACGTGGTGGCTGGATCTTGGGGCCGTATGAGCGCAACGCGCCCGCACGGTTCGAATTTGGCGTGCCCGACAGTTTTCGTGCCGACCTGTTCCCGCTCGACCTGGAGCGGATCGAAGAAGAATACATGAGCATGATCCACCGGCTTCCGTCGTCGGAAACTGTGGGTCTCAAGGACGATTTCAACGGTCCGATCTGCTATACACCAGATGGTAACCCGCTTGTCGGCCCGGCTCCGGGCTTGCGTAACATGTGGCTGGCGGAAGGGTTCTCGTTCGGGATCACCGCTGCTGGCGGCACCGGGTACTATCTTGCGCAGTTGATGGTCGAGGGCGAATCCGAGATCGACATGGCGTCGCTCGATCCTAAGCGCTACGGCTCTTGGATGACGACTGAGTACGCGGCGCGCAAGAACGAAGAGGCGTATGAGCACGTCTATATCCTGCACCACCCAGATGAAGAGCGCCCGGCCTGTCGACCTTTGCGCACGGCCCCGGCGTATGACCGGCAAAAGGCGCTGGGTGCGCAGTTCGGCCATGTGAACGGATGGGAGCGTCCGAACTATTACGGTCCGCTGGACGCGAGCGAGAACTTCGACCATGACGCGCGGTCGTTCCGTCGGGGTGGCTGGTGGCAATATGCCGTTGAAGAGGCAAAGGCTGTGCGCGAAGGAGTCGGTCTGATCGACGCGACAGCGTTCACCAAGCATGTGGTAAAAGGACCGGGTGCGACTGAGTTCCTTGACTGGTTCACCTGCAACAAGCTGCCCAAAGTAGGGCGGATCAACCTGACCTATGCGCTGACCTCGAATGGTACGACGCGCACAGAATACACGATCGTTCGTCTGGCAGAGAACGAGTACTATCTAGTCTCTGCTGGGGCCTGGACTGCATATGACGCGGATTACCTGCGAAAGGCGGCTGAGGATAAGGCAGGCGCGTTCGGGTATATCGAGATTCAGGACGTGACCACACAGTGGGGTGTCTTTGCCATTGCTGGCCCAAAATCGCGCGATGTCCTGAAGGAGATCGTTAAGGATGCTGATCCGGAGACTGTTCTGGGCAACAAGCGTTTCCCGTGGTTGACCTGCCGCGACATTGAACTGGGCATGTGCCCGGTTCGAGCGATCCGCGTGGCTTATACCGGTGAATTGGGTTGGGAATTGCATCACCCGATCGAGATGCAAAACTACCTTTGGGATCATTTGATGGCTGCTGGTGCCAAGCACGACATGAAGCTGGTGGGTGCCCGCGCGCAGAACTGGCTACGGCAGGAAAAGTCCTACCGGGCCTTCGGGAACGAACTGGGTCGCGATGCAACCCCGCTGGAAGCCGACCTGCCACGCTTTGTTGATCTGGGTAAAGACTTCCACGGCAAGTCTGCGCTGGAAGAAACTGGGGTTCGGTCGAAATGCTGCACGCTGTTGATCGATGGACCGGCCGATGCCGATCCTTGGGGTCGCGAAGCGCTTTATGATGGGGAAACCCGGGTTGGACGTTTGACGTCGGGTGGCTATTCCGTGGCGTTCGGCAAGTCGATCGGGATGGGTTACGTAAAGCCGGAACTTGCGGTTCCGGGGACCAAGCTTCAGGTCAAGATGTTCGACCAGCTTTGGACGGCGGAAGTGGTCGAGGACAGCCCCTATGATCCCAAGAACGAAGTAATTCGGATCGACGGCTAATCTGGAAAAAACCGGACGCGTTGTGCGTCCGGTTTTTCGTTTGCAAAAAGTAGCCGCTGTCGGGCCGGACGTTTTAGCCGCGACCGAAATCGGCCGTGGTGACCACGTTGTCGCCGTTGCGGTCCATGCCTGCGAACCACGCAGGCACTGCATTCAGGAATTCTTCGCGAGTTACGTTTCCATCGCCATTCGCATCTGTCACATTGCGCAACATGCCATTGGCCGGGTTGCGCTTGCCTGTACCGTGACCCTCACCGTTTTCGGCCATGTCAATTGCGCGGGCTTGATCGAAGAGGTCGTGCTCTTCGCTGGTGAGCATTCCGTTTTCGTCGGCATCGAAGGTTAGGAACACGTCGCCGCGCCGTTCTGTGGCTTCGGCTAGGGTCACCTTGCCGTCACCGTCTAGATCCCAGTTTTCGACGAAATGCCCGCCGGGGACACCTTGTTGTGCGGTTGCGGTTGTCGCTGCGAACAGCAAGGCAAGGAGGATAGGGGATTTGGACATGATGACCTCATACACATTAATTATTTGGAATATGTATGAGCGGCGAACCAAGTCTGCATCCCCCCAAAATGTCGCAGGCTCAGGCAGCAAGTTCGTCGAACACATCCAAAGCCTTACCCGCATACATCAAGCCGGGTCCGCCGCCCATCTGGACACAGGTTGCCAGAACCTCACCGATCTCTTCGCGCGTAGCACCGAGCCTGACCAATGCTTCGACATGAAACAGGATGCATGGTTCGCAACGCGTCGCCACGGCAATGCCAAGGGCGACATATTCTTTTTCCTTGAAGGTGAGAGCCCCTTCCGCCTTGACGGTTTTCCCCAACGCACCAAACGCGGCAGATGTGTCTGGGATTACGCCATTTAGGGATTTTAGCTGAGACTTGGTGTCGTTGAGTTTGGCTTTCCAGCTCATTGTATTCTCCTGCATTTAATAGGCTCTGCCAAAGCACTCGATGGGGATGTCCCGGTTAATGTTGAACTATGAATGAAGGGTGGCGTTGCTTTCCCTGAGCCGTAGGCTCGGGGTGTTC